>JBJMGL010000448.1:0-15595 GCA_045807985.1 Bryobacteraceae bacterium | reverse complement strand
TTATTGAAGAGAACCCAGCCACGGGGCATCGGACTTGGACGTTTGTGCCGGGACCGATTTTCTCGAATGTTCTGCTGGCGGACGAGATTAATCGTACTCCCCCGAAGACGCAATCGGCGCTGTTGGAGGCGATGCAGGAGTTGTCGTGTACGGTGCGGGGCCATCAGTACCGGCTCGATCCTCCGTTTTTTGTGCTGGCAACGCAGAACCCGATTGAGCTGGAAGGGACGTATCCTTTGCCGGAAGCGCAATTGGACCGTTTTCTGTTCAATACAGTTCTGGAATATTTGTCGGCTGAGGATGAGTTAAAGGTGATTGATCTCACCACGGTGACTACTTCGCCGGAGGCCGCGGTGGCGACAAACAAGGAAGAGATTCGCGGGTTTCAGCAACTAGTGCGCATGACGCCGATTGCTGAATCAGTGGCACGTCACGCGGTAGATTTGGTGCGGGCGACGCGCCCGACGCAGAGCGACAGTCCGGACTTCGTGAAAAAATATGTGAACTTTGGAGCGAGCGTGCGGGCGGCGCAGTTTCTGGTGCTGGCTGGAAAGGCGCGGGCTTTGATGCAGGGACGTGTTCACGTGTCGTATGACGACGTTCGCGCGCTGGTGATTCCGGTGATGCGGCATCGCGTGCTGGTGAATTTTCATGCGGAATCGGATCATCTCACAAGCGATGATATTTTGCGGCGGGTACTAGACGCTAAGCCGGCTCCTCGGGGTTGATTGAGTGCCGATTGAAGCTACAAACCGCTTGCTCGATCCCGCGGTTCTCCATGAGATTTCAAGTCTGGATCTGGTGGCGAAGACGGTGGTGGATGGGTTTATAGCAGGATTGCATCGCTCGCCCGATTTCGGCTTCAGCCAGGAATTCGCGGAGTACCGGGCTTATACGCCGGGTGATGACTTGCGGCATGTGGACTGGAATGTGTATGCACGCACCGACCGGACGTATCTGAAGCGATATAAAGGCGAAACGAATACGGCGCTCATGGTGCTGCTGGATGTAAGCGGCAGCATGGGGTTCGGGTCCGGGGCGCTTCGCAAGGTGGATTATGCGAAGTTCCTGGCGGCAGCGCTGGTTTACCTGGCTCATTTGCAGCGGGACAGCGCCGGGTTGATTGTGTTTGCGGATGAGGTGGCGAACTTTGTGCAACCTTCGTCGCGGCAGGGACAGTTAATGCGGTTGCTGCACGGCATTGACCGGGCGCAACTGGGCAAGCGGACAGATTTTCAGCGCCCTTTCTTTGAATTGCAGCAGTTTCAGAAGAGGCGCGGGGTTACGGTGCTGATTTCGGATTTCTTCGAGAATCCGGAGACGATTGTGAAGACGGTGGAGCCGCTGCGCCAGCGCGGAAGCGAGTTGATTTTATTTCATTTGCTCGATCCGCGTGAGATTGAGCCGGTGTTTGGAGAGGCGGCGCTGTTGCTCGATATGGAGACGGGCGACGCGATGGAAACTTCACCGGAATATGCGCGTACCGAGTACCGGCAGAAGATCGATGCGCATATAAAAAATTTGCGATCAAAGGCGCAGGGCGCGGGGCTGGATTATCAACTCTTGCGAACGGACCAGCCGCTAGATGGGGCTTTGCGGGAGTATTTCCGGGTGCGCGGGGGGCGGATGTAAAGGTTAAGCTCGTACCCAGCATTTTAGGACTATGAAAGATTGGCTGGACAGTGATGTTGTTAACTGGTTCCGTCACCAAGTAGATCTGGCGAATGGCGGAAATTATCAGACGCTCATCAACGACGTGCTGCGCGAGCACATTAATGGCAAGATTCCGAAGCTCGAAGAGACGTTACGGCGCGTGATTCGGGAAGAGATGGCAACGCGGCCAAGGTGAGGGGAAGGAATTTCCAAACTGCTTCCATTACGATTCGGTACAGTCAAAGGACGGGATCGAAGTTGCGGTAACCTGTCACAGGCGGTTCCGGTCTAAGCATTTGTCGGTTTCCCGGTAGGTTTGATGGGTTTCCTTTCGCCCTGGTTTTTGGCCGGACTTCTGGCCGTTGGTCTTCCACTGTGGCTGCACTTGCTGCGCCAGTACAGACGCACGCCACAACCGTTTAGCTCACTGATGTTTTTTGAGCGGCGAGTGCAGGCTTCCAGCCAACACCGCCGGTTGCGGTACCTGCTTCTCTTAGCTTTGCGGCTGGCGCTGTTAGTTCTGCTGGCTTTGGCGTTTGCCAATCCGTTTGTGAATCGGACTAATACTGTCGCGGGCAAGCGAACTTTAACCGTGATTGCCTTTGACCGGTCGTTCAGCATGCGGGCGGGAAACAGGATTCAGCAGGCTAAAAACGATGCTCAAAGGTTGATTGCGGGTCTGGGGGGGCGTGAGCTTCTGCAAGTGATTGCTTTCGACTCGCATGTGGAGAACATGACGGCTCCCGAACTCGACAAGGGCGCGGTTACGGCGGCGATTCAGTCAGTTCAGCCGAGTGATAGTTTCAGCTCGTTTGGCGAGTTGGCCCGTGCCTTGCGTGTCATGGCGCAGAATAATGGCATGCATCAGGACGTTCATCTGTTTAGTGATATGCAGCAAACGTCCATGCCTTCTAATTTTCGGGATCTGGCGTTAGGACCGAATACTAGCCTGCAATTGCATTCCGTGGGAGGAGGGGCTGCGCCGAACTGGGCGGTAGAGGCGGTAACTACGTCCGAGCATGTTTATGATGTGCACCGCACACAGCTGACCGCGACGGTAGCCGGGTGGCAGACGCAAGCGGCTACGCAAAGAGTGGATTTGGTTCTCAATGGCAAGGTGGCGGCTTCGAAGGAAGTTTCCGTGCCGGCGAATGGCCATGCTTCAGTTGAATTCCTGGCCTTTGACGTTCCTTATGGAGTGCATCGGGGAGCGGTTCGGATCAGTCCGCGGGATGCGCTACCGAGTGATGACGAGTTTGTGTTTTCGGTTGAGCGATCTGATCCGCGCCGGGTATTGTTTTTGTATGCCGGAGGACGTTCGCGGGAGGCTTTCTTTTATAAAGCGGCCCTGGATTCGGCTGCTGATACCGGCCTAAGTGTCGAGCCGCTGCCGATGGAACGGGTTTCCGAAAGAGACCTTTCCAAGTACGCCTTTATCGTTCTAAACGACTTAGGCGAGTTAGACGAGGGGCTAACGCAGAAGCTGTGCGGCTACGTTCAGCATGGAGGCGCGGCTTTGATTGTTCTGGGCCCAACGACGGTGCGCTCGGGACGATTGCCTTTGTCGTCTAATGGACGTTTATCGGAGGTGCGGCAGGTGCAGGGAGTCAGCTTTGTTGATAATCAGAATCCTGCTTTGGCGGGCGCGGGGCGGTTTGAGAATGTGCAGTTTTTTCAGGCAGCGGGTTTAACGCCGAAGGCGCACGATCGTGTTTTGGCCAAGTTGGCAGATGGATCGCCGTTGCTGGTCGAAGAGCGGATGGGCGAAGGGCGGGCGTTGGTATTTGCTTCCACGCTTGATAACTCGACAAACGATTTTCCGCTGCACACCGGATACCTTCCGTTTGTGGCGCAGACGGGACGATATCTGGCGGGCGCGGAGGATACGCCCTCAAGCGTGGTGGCGGGCACGGCCGTGACATTGCGGCGAACTCGCGATGAGAGCACGGCGGCGGATGTGGTTGGGCCGGATGGCCGCCATGAGTTATCGCTGGCGGAATCGACCAAGGCGCTTAGTTTTGATTTGAATCAGGGCGGTTTTTACGAAGTACAACGGGCGAATGGGCAGCGGCAGCTGCTGGCGGTCCATGCGGACCGGCGTGAATCCGATTTAACGGCTATTCCTCAAGAGACTCTCGATTTATGGCGTAATACTGGAAGTACAGCGGTTGCGGCGAAACCTGGAAACGTGGCGGCGGAGACCCGGCCTTGGAGCCTGTGGCGTTACGTCATGATTCTGGTTTTGATGGCGGCGCTGATGGAGTCGTTGTTCGCTTCCCGGTATTTGAAGCAGGAAAGGCAGACAGCATGACAGCGCTTGAACAGTTAAATGCTTACTTACGGCGTCTGGAGTGGCGCTTACGGTTTTTCGCGGCGTCGCGAGGCGCGGCAATTGTCGCCGGGTTAGCGCTGGCGCTGACGGTCCTTCTGGTTTCGATCAGCAACCGGCATGCGTTTGCGCAAAATGTTGTCTTGCCGCTGCGGATCACCCTCTTTGTGGCGCTGGCCTTGGCGGTTTCGTTTACCCTAGCTTGGCCGCTATCGAAGCTGAACCGGCGGCGGGTGGCTCGATTGGTGGAGCAGCGCGCGCCTCGGTTCCAGGAGCGTTTGTTGACACTGACCGAACGGCAGAAGGCGGGAGATCCTTGGTCGGAAGTGTTGGCAGAAGATGCTCTGCGAATTGCAGAAGAGCATCAGCCGGAGCAGATCAGTTCCAGCCGTTCCTTGTTTGGCGCGCTCGGCAGTGGAGTATTGGCGGCGGTCATTTTGCTGTGGTTGATTGCGGCTGGACCGGGTTATTGGGGGTATGGCGCTTCCCTGCTCTGGACGGGCAATGCTCCTGCGAGCAAGCGTCCAATTTATGACATCACGGTGCAGCCGGGAGATAAGACGATACGCCGGAAGTCGGATCAGCTTGTGACAGCGCAACTTTTTGGTTTTTCGGCCCACAATGTCAGCTTGCATGTGAAGTATGGCAATGCGCCTAAATGGGATGAGACGCCGATGCAGCCGAAGGCCAGCGGTGATGGTTACCGGTTTTTGTTTGCCGGGCTTTCCGATGCGGTCGAGTATTACGTGCAGGCGGATCGGGCGCAGTCGCGGCATTTCACGATTCATGTAAAGGATCTGCCGAATGTTAAGCGGGTTCGAGTTGCTTTGAAGCATCCGGCCGGGCTGGGGCTTCAGAATGTGGTGCTTGATCCGGGCGGGGATATTCGCGCCGTCAATGGAACGGAAGCGGAGATTTCCGTTTTGACGGATCGGCCTTTGGAGCAAGGTGTGCTGGTGATCGACGGCGGGAAGCGGATCGATCTTAAGGCGGGTGAAGGCAACTGGCTTTCGGCGCGTTTGCCCATTGAGAAAGATGGTGCGTATCATGTGGCCGCTATCGATAATGGCGAAGCGGTTCGCATCAGCGACGACTATTTCATCGAGGCAAAGAAGGATGAGCCGCCCACGGTGAAGCTGCTGAAGCCGGGGCATGATCCGAAGGTTAGTCCGATTGAGGAAGTGCCTGTGACGGTGGATGCGGCGGATGACTTTGGCGTACAGGGTTTGGAGCTGCACTACTCCGTGAATGGCGGGACGGAGAAGGTTCTTCCGCTTCTGAAGTCGAAGGGAGCGAAAGAGGCCCAGGGGTCGGTCAATATCGCTTTTGAGGATCTGAAGGTAGTTCCGGGCGACGTGGTCAGCATGTACGCGACGGCGCGGGACGCCCATAGCAAAGCGCAGAGTGAAATCATCTTCGCGCAAGCGGAGCCGTTTGATTTCAAGTTTTCGCAATCGCAACAGATGGGCGGGGGCGGCGGCGGCATGGGCAACCAGTCGAGCGATATTTCGCAGCGCCAGAAGCAGATTATCGCCGCTACATTCAATGAGTTAAAGGATAAGGGCAAGAATCGCGCTGCGTTGAGTGAGGATGCCAAGTTTCTTTCGGATCTGCAAGGAAAGTTGAGTGAACAGGCGATGACTCTGGCGCAGCGCATGGCTAGTCGTGAGTTGGGCTCCGCCGGGTCTGAGTTTGCTCAATTTTCGAAGCTGATGACAGATGCTTCCGGCGATATGGCGGTGGCGGTGGAGCAGTTAAAGCCGGGCAAGTGGAATGATGCTTTGCCTCCGGAGCAGAAGGCGCTGGGATCACTGCTGCGGGCGGAAGCTTTGTTCCGGAATATTCAGGTGGCATTTGGGCAGCAGAACGGCGGTGGCGGCGGAGGCAGCGGCGCGCAACGTGATTTGGCCCGGATGTTCGACCTGGAGCTGGATACCAGTAAGAATCAGTATGAGACGGGGCAGAGTGCTTCCGCGCAACAACAGCAGCAACAAGATATACAGAAAGCGCTGAATGAGGCTTATCAGCGATTGCAGGCGCTGGCCCGACGGCAGGAAGAATTGGCCGCGCAGAACCCGAAGCAGCAACAGGCATTTGAACAGCGCTGGGAAGAAGAGCAACTGCGCCGGGAAGCGGAAGAATTACGGAAGCAGATGCAGCAGCTAGCACAGAATTCATCACAATCGGGCAGCTCCTCGCCGCAACAGGGCCAGCAAAAGAGTTCTTCGCAGGGGAATGGTTCTTCGTCGGGCCAGTCAGGGCAGCAGAATTCTCAGTCGGCGTCCAGTTCCTCTGGAGCTTCCGGGCAACGAAGCGCGCAAGAGCAGCGGCAGATGGCCGAAACCATGAAGCGCGCTGATAGTGCTCTTCAGCGGGCGGAAGACGAAATGCGCAAGGCGGTGAGCGACCGTGATGCGAGCGCACGGCAACGGGCGGCGTCTCAGCTTCGGGAAGCGCAGGGGCTGATCAATAGGATGATGTCGGGCCAGGCAGGCAGCAGCATGTCGGATATGGCGAACCGTGCCGAAGGGATTGCGAATGCACAAAAAGAGCTTGCTAACCGTATGAAGGAGATGTATGGTGAGGGGTCTTTCCGAAGCCGTCAGCGGTATTCCGCGTCCGGTCGATCGGGTGAGCAGATGCCTGAAATGCGTGATCCGACCAGTACCCGGTTCGGTTATGGCTTCCAGCGGCGGTATGGGCTGGATGAGATCCGTCCGTCGCGTTCCGCTACGCCGGAAGAGAAGGCGTTGGCAGGGGAGAAGGAGAAGCTGGCGTCAGAACTAGGGCGTTTACAGGAACAGATGCAGCAGCAGGCACAGGGCATGTCCGGCTCGCGGCCTGATGCGTCGGCCAAGCTGTCGAGAGCGTTATCGGAGGCGGAGAGCAAAGAACTGGCGCTGCGTCTGCAAAAGGATGCGGAGTGGATGCGGCAGGGTTATGGTGACCGCAACGTGGGAATGGAGGACTCCGTCACGGCTGGCCTGCAGCAGTTGAGCCGGGATCTCCGGGATGTGCAGGAAGCGATGAATAAACCAGGGTCGCCAACTACCGGTCGTGGAAATGATAAGACGGCGCAAGCGCTCGCGGAAGTACGGCAATTGCGGGAAGAACTGGATCGAAGGGCGGCAGAGACGCTGCAACGCGGTGGGCAGGAAGGCAGGGAGGGGCAGCAGTCAGAAGGCGGCCAGTCCGGCCAACCGGGAGGGCAGCAGGACGCGCGGAATGGGATGTATAGTCCGCATGGAGGTGCTTCTCCTTCGGGTATTGATCGGGAAGGAGCGCAGAGCGCGATTAACCAGTTGCGCGGGTTGCGGGCGCAAGTTGATCCGCATGATCAAGCGCTGTCCGGTTATATTGATGGCGCGCTTGGCACCTTGCAGCATTTGACCGGAGCACAAGCGGGTCTGCTGGATGCGCGGATTAGCCAAGACGCGTTTCTGAGCCTGCAGCGGCTGGAAGTTGAACTGAATAAGCGTGTGGTTCAGCAGGAGTCTGGCGGAACACGCACCGGTGCTCGGGAGGAGTCACCGGAGAAGTACCGGGATGCGGTGGCCGGGTATTTTAAGAAGTTGAGTCAAGGAAAGTAGCTTCAGACTAGCAGCTTTCCCTCGATCTAACCATTCCAAACTTCGCAATGGAATCAGCCGGTGCCATACTCAAACTATACGCAAGTTCCATTCCGGAGCTAACTTATTCTAGGGAAAAGTCTTCGCCTCAAAGCGAGTGGCCGAATATGAAATCCGGTGTTCAAACGCGAACACCGCATGATACTCTTTAGCTTCCTCTTGCTGATGCTGACAGCATCAGTTTTACATAAACATGCCTGACCACAAGCTACAGATCATCCCCCTTGGCGGCCTTGGCGAGTTCGGGATGAACTCCATGGCAATCCGCTACGGCGATGACATTATCGTCGTCGATGCGGGCATGATGTTCCCAGAATCCGAACTCCTGGGCGTTGACATCGTTACTCCCGATTTCACCTACTTGGAACAGAACGCGGACAAAGTTCGCGGCCTATTGCTAACCCACGGCCACGAAGATCATATTGGCGGCGTTCCGTTCTTGCTCTCGATCCTAAATCTCCCTATCTATGGAACAGAGTTCACGCTGGCTCTTGTCGAGCGCCGCCTGGATGAGCATGAGCTCTTGGACGGAGCCAAGCTGAATATCATAAAACCCGGCGACCGCATCACCCTGGGTCCCTTTGAAATCGAGTTCATCCGCGTCACCCACTCCATCCCGAGTGCTGTGGCGCTAGCCATTACCACTCCTCTGGGCGTCATTATTCATACTGGTGACTTCAAAGTTGATCCCACGCCCATCGACAACGAACTCTTCGACCTTCATACGCTGGCCGATTACGGAAAACGAGGCGTCCTTCTGCTCCTCTCCGACTCGACCAACGTGGACCGTCCCGGTTTTACCGAAAGTGAACGCGCTGTACGGCCTCGCTTGGAAGAACTCTTTTCCGGCAGCGAGGGCAAATTAGTCATCTCCTGCTTCAGCAGTTCAGTTCACCGGCTGCAACAAATTCTCGATCTTGCCGACGAGTATGGCCGCAAAGTAGCTTTCCTGGGCCGAAGCATGTTGAGCGTAACAGAGATTGCACATAATATGGGCCTGCTGTCCATTCCGGATTCCACGCTGCTTCGTCCACAGGACATTATGCAGATGCCGCCCGAAAAGGTTACGGTGGTCGTTTCCGGCACGCAAGGCGAACCGATGTCGGCCATGTCCCGCGTAGCCGTCGATAATCATAAGCATCTCTATCTCAAATCGGGCGACACCGTCGTTTTCAGCTCGCGCATCATTCCCGGCAATGAAAAAGCCATTTTTAGGATGATGAATCACATTGCGCACCGTGATGCCAATCTCGTTTACGGCACCATGAAACCGCCGGTACACGTCTCCGGCCACGCCAGTGAAGAAGAGCTGAAATTGATTCTCAATCTCGTTCGGCCCCGTTACTTCGTTCCGGTGCATGGCGAATACCGTCAGCTATCACGCCATGCTTCGCTTGCTCAACACTTGCACTCCGTAGGGCTGGAAGAAACCTTCGTTCTGGAAACCGGTGACACGCTGGAAGTCGATCACATGGGTGCTCGTCGCGGTGAAAAGATTACGGTTGGCCGTATCTGTATCGACTCGGGTTCGCTCGATGATGTCGTGGAAGATATCATCATACGAGATCGCCGCCATCTCTCCGAGGACGGTTTCGTGCTTCCCATCATCGCCATTAATAAGCACACGGGTAAGAGTGAAGGACTTCCTGAAATTGTGAGCCGCGGTTTTGTTGGCGGAGACAATTCGGGTGTCCTTCAGGAAGCTCGCGGCGTGGTCGCTCGAACGTTGGAAACGTCGAGCGCCGAAGAGCGTAGCGACTGGGGAGTGATGCAGGAAAAGATCCGGAATGATCTGAAGCGCTTCCTGAGCAAACAAACGCAAAGGCGGCCGCTCATCATGCCCGTTATTCTTGAAGTGTAGCTACCTCGTATAATTAGCTATACAATATTTCTTGTACTACCCTTGGAGGGTTATCTTAATGAAAAAACTATTTCTTGCGTCGATTCTGGCTGCTTCCATGTGCTCGTTTGTTGCTTCAGCGGAAGAGATGACCGGTTATATCTCGGACGCTCACTGCGGTAAGGCGCACAACAGCCCCAGTGAAAAGAACACCGCCTGCATTAACAAATGCCTCGGCAGCGGTTCTGATCCCGTCCTGGTCAGCAATGGCAAAGTAATGAAGTTTGACGCCGATTCGAAAGAAAAGGCGAAAGCGCTTGCTGGCGAGAGTGTAAAAATTGATGGAACCATGGACGGAGATACCGTCAAAATCAATTCCATCGAAAAAGCCAGCAGTTAATTCCCTCTTTAATGCTCAAACTCGAGGTCTAGCCGTCCGGCTGGGCCTCGATATAATACCGCCATATTCTTCAGCTTGTGCTTTCCATCGAGCGGAAAGTAAAGATAGCCTTCAACTGGTTGCACGGACTCCTTTTGTGGAAACTGCTTGGCTTTTAAGGTCTCCAGTAATTTGTCATTCCCTTGGCTCTTTGCGTCCATTTTGGAGGAGAGAGTCGTTGGTTTCGAGTTTCCCGGCGATGACCCGGAGCCCCCGCCAACCATACCGCCAAAGCCGCCGAACCCGGAGGTTCGCTTCGTCTTGTCGGTTGCCCTAGTAACCACCATGGCTCCTTGCCCTGCCAGTTGCGCCGGATCAAAAGGCTTTGACCGCTCCCCATCATCATGCGCCAGAAGAATAAAATCATCAGGGCTCATCTGCACCGGCTGGTCAGTTTTAGGAATCATTCGCACCTCCAATAGTGCAATTCCTTTACCGGGGTTCATGCCGAGCTTCTGTGTGACTTCCTGCTCCGTCATATAGAGGGTTGCCACTACGTCCACCTGCTCATTGCCCGCGCTGGTATTAGCGGAGACTACCTTTTTCGCTCCAAAGGAAGCAGTAATAGCAAGCAACGATAATAAAAACCCATAAAACAGACGCATAAGAAATCTGTTTTGAAAATACCACTTTAAATTGAATGAGAAGATATACCTTCGAGCACGAGACCGTTATGACCATCGTGAGCGCCAGGGATGCTTTCCGTGGAACGCCCGAGATCCAGGTGAAATCAGCCGCGCCCGGCTGGACTTGCCTGCATATCGCACCCGAGCTGCCCCTCAAAGAGCGCGTCGTCGGCTTCTTTCGTTCACAAATGCTGAAGGACCTGTCAGCTGAGTTGCGTGAACAACTCATCACGGCGATGGATGAACTGCTCGGGAACGCCCTTGAGCACGGCTGTAAAGCTGAGCCTAAGCTTGGCGTGGAACTATCTTATATCCGTACAAGTCGCTCCATTCTGCTTCACCTGCGAGATGCCGGTCCGGGCTTTTCACTAGATAGCCTCCATCACGCTGCTGTGAACAATCCGCCGGAGGATCCGCTGCGTCACACCAATTTCCGGTCCGAGATGGGCTTGCGCCCGGGCGGCTACGGAATCATGCTCGTGAAAAAGATTGCGGACGAGCTGATCTATAACGAAACTGGTAACGAGGTTTTGTTCATTAAATATCTGTGATGACCTCCCTTTTACTGATTGCTGCCGCTTTTGTGGCCGGAGTAATCAACTCGGTAGCCGGCGGCGGGAGCTTTCTGACATTTCCCTCCCTTGTCTTCGCCGGCGTTCCGGCGGTAATTGCAAATGCCTCCAACACCGTAGCGCTTGTTCCGGGTTCGTTAGCCAGCGCCTTTTCCTATCGCGGCGATATCGCCCGCATGGAAGAAGGT
Organism: Bryobacteraceae bacterium; assembly: GCA_045807985.1. Classification (GTDB taxonomy): domain Bacteria; phylum Acidobacteriota; class Terriglobia; order Bryobacterales; family Bryobacteraceae; genus Bog-105. Next base: position 4,319 of record JBJMGL010000448.1, on the reverse strand, counting down.
CGAGTCAAAACTTGGTTTTGGATCAGTCTGCTAGGAGGCGCCATCGGCGCGGCGCTTCTCCTTTTCACATCGGACAAAGCCTTTCGGCAGGTTGCACCATGGCTCCTGCTTTTCGCCACGCTCCTGTTTGCCTTTGGCGGCCGGATCAGCATGGCACTGCGTGGCCGCCTGCACGCCAGCCAGGCCTTGATGCTCATCCTGCTTTTTCCCATTGCCATCTATGGCGGCTACTTCGGCGGAGGCATCGGTATTATGATTCTCGCCGCTTTCCGGCTCTACGGTTTAACCGACATCCACGGCATGAACGGAATCAAAACAATCCTGAGCACCGCCTTAAACGCCATCGCCGCCTGCATCTTCATCGCCGCTCACCAGATCTGGTGGCGTCCCACGCTGCTTATGATGATTGCCGGTATCGCGGGCGGCTATCTCGGCCCGGTGCTAGCCCGCCGCATGAAACCAGAAATCATTCGAGCAATCGTGATCGCCGTGGGAATCATCATGACGGTCTACTTTTTCCGTATTGCACCGCGCTAACCGCACGCCCTGATATTTCTACTGTAAGCTGTTCCGCGCTTTGCCTCATATAACAAGTGCGGTACGAAACAATCTTTGTAAGGGGATACTCTCATGAAAGAATGGCTCGAATCCCAACAGCCACGTACCGGCTCCAACTGCATGCAAGTTTTGGCTTTGACGCCGCTTCTCAAATCGCTGACTACCTTCATCAATTGGGCATCTCGCACGTCTATTGCTCGCCTTATCTGCAGGCTGCGCCCGGGAGCAATCACGGATACGACGTTGTCGATCATCACAAAGTAAATGAAGAGTTGGGCGGAAGCGAAGCCCACAATAGATTCTGCAAACACTTAGGTGAATGTCATCTGGGACAAGTTCTAGATATCGTCCCGAATCATATGGCCATTAGCGGACGTCGAAACCGCTTGTGGTGGGATGTATTGGAAAACGGCCCGTCCAGTCGTTATGCACCCTACTTTGACATCGATTGGAACGTGCCTGATGAAACGATCCGCAATAAAACCCTGGTTCCCATTCTCGGCGATCACTACGGCCGTGTCTTATCGCGCCGTGAAATCAAAGTGGAGCGCAAAGGCGGGGAATTTATTGTCAAATATTTTGAAAACGAATTGCCTGCCGCGCCGAAGTCGCTTCCATTGATTCTGGCGAATGCCGCCGTGAAAAGTGGCTCCGATTATCTGGCCTTTCTTTCGCATTCCTTGAATCTCTTGCCTCGTCCCACTGCCACGGACCAGGCTAGCCTCACGCAACGCCACCGCGATAAAGAACTGATTCGAGTGCTGCTGGAGCGGCTCTTCCACGAAGTTCCCTTCATAGCCGAAGCCGTAGACACCTGCTTGAAGGAACTAAACGGAAACGTCGATGAACTGGACCACTTCCTGGAACGGCAAAACTTCCGTCTGGCTTTCTGGCGCACTGCGGAACAGGAGTTGGTCTACCGCCGCTTCTTCGACGTAAACACCCTGGTCGGCCTTCGCATGGAGAGCCCGCAGGTGTTCTCTGACACACACGCCATGATCTTGAACTGGCTTCGCGAAGGCGTGCTGGATGGCATTCGAATAGATCATCCGGACGGCCTCCGTGATCCGCGTGAGTACTTCGAACGCCTGCGCAAAGAGGCTCCGGACGTATGGATTCTGGGCGAAAAAATTTTGGAACCAGGTGAAAAGCTCCGTCGCGATTGGGCGATTAACGGCACCACTGGCTATGACTACTTGAACGAAGTGAGTGGACTGTTTGTTGACAGGACAAAGAAAGCGGAATTCAACCGGATCTACGAACAGTTTACCGGTGCATCAACGGACTACGCTGCCGTATGCCGTGACAAAAAACACCGGGTTTTACGTGATCTGCTAGGCAGTGACGTTAATCGCCTGACAACCCTTCTCTTCGACATCTGTAAATCACGTCGAGATCAGCGGGATTTCACGCGCCACGATATCATTCGCGCCATCCGCGAACTGGTTGCCTGCTTCCCCATTTACCGTACCTATGTCGTGCCGGAACGGAACGAAATAACAGCCGATGATGAGCATTGCATTAATGAGGCGGTAGAAACCGCTAAGCAGCATGGCCGCGAAGTCGAAGCCGATCTTTTCGACTTCATGCGCGACATCCTCCTATTGCGGGTGCGCGGCACGCTGGAAACTGAATTCGTCATGCGCTTCCAGCAGTTCACAGGACCCGCCATGGCGAAAGGCGTGGAAGATACCGTTTTCTACAACTACAATCGCCTGATCTCGCTCAATGAAGTCGGCGGCGATCCCGGCCGGTTTGGAATTACATCGGAAAAGTACCACAAATTCTGTGCCGAGACACAAAATTCCTTTCCGACCACGATGCTCGGTTCTTCCACGCACGACACTAAGCGAAGTGAAGACGTGCGCGCACGCATTAACCTGCTGTCAGAAATACCGGACCAATGGGAGGCAGCGCTAAAGAGATGGAGTGAAATGAACTCGAGGCTGAAAGTAAACGGCGCGCCTGACCCGAATACGGAATACTTCCTCTACCAGACGCTCATTGGCGTTTGGCCTATTGACACCGAACGGCTGCTTCCCTATATGGAAAAAGCCACTCGCGAAGCCAAATCACAAACCAACTGGCTGTCTCCCAATAAAGCATTTGAGGAAGGCACCAGGCACTTTATTGAAGGTCTCTACCAGAGTGAGTGCTTCCAAAAGGACCTGCAAAGCTTTGTCCAGCCGCTCATCGAACCGGGCCGCATCAACGCTCTCTCGCAATTGCTGCTCAAACTAACCTCGCCTGGAATTCCGGATACTTACCAGGGTTGCGAACTTTGGGATCTCAGCTTAGTCGATCCTGACAACCGGCGGCCCGTTGATTACGAAAAACGTCGGCAGCTTCTCAGGGAGTTGCCGAAGCTGAACGCTCAACAAATTTGGGATCGTTGCGAGGAAGGTCTGCCAAAGCTCTGGACTACGTATCATACTCTTCAATTGCGCCGTAAACATCCTGAATACTTTGGCCCTGAGGCAGACTATACTCCGATCTTTGCGGAAGGGAGCAAGGCGGAGCACTTGATCGGCTACCAGCGCGGCAAAAATATCATGGTAATGGCACCGAGATTGGTAATGAAACTTGCTGGCGACTGGGGAAATACAACCGTAATCATCCCAGTTGGTGATTGGCGGAATCAACTGACAAACTCAGTTGTGAATAGCAGCAAACAGCGCCTGGCGGACGTCTTTGGCAGTTTCCCAGTTGCGTTGCTGGTAAGGGAGTAAATTGACATGCACACTTTCGAAGTTTGGGCGCCACTCGCCCGTACAGTTGCGGTACAGGTTGGCAGCAAATCGTATCCAATGCACCAGAGCGAACGAGGCTGGTGGAAAGAATCTGTCGAGGAAGCGCACGCGGGCACAAGATATGGATTCTCCGTCGATGGCAGTGACCCGCTGCCAGATCCGCGCTCCCCTTACCAGCCCGACGGCGTCCATGGTCTATCACAACTCGTCGATCACAGCACATTCCAGTGGACTGATGGCAACTGGCAGCCCCGGCCACTAGCCAGCGCCGTCATCTACGAACTGCACATCGGCACGTTTACCCCGGAAGGCACCTTCCTCAGCGCCATCGGAAAATTGGATTACCTGCTTGACCTCGGCATTACGCACATCGAAATTATGCCGATCAATGAGTTCTCAGGACCGTGGGGATGGGGCTACGATGGCGTGGATATTTACGCGCCGCACCACAAATACGGCACGCCGGACGATCTTAAGAAGCTAGTCGATACTTGTCACGCCAAAGGCTTGGCGGTCCTGCTGGATGTGGTCTATAACCACTTCGGCCCGGCTGGAAACTACCTTGGCAAGTACGGTGCCTACTTAACCGATAAGCACAAGACTCCCTGGGGAGATGCGGTCAACTTCGACGGGAAGGGAAGCCATGAAGTACGCAAATTCTTCGTCGATGACGCGCTTATGTGGCTTCGCGATTACCACTTCGACGGCTTGCGTCTGGATGCTGTTCATGCCTTTGTAGACTCATCCGCCATCCACTTTCTGGAGCAACTGTCCAGTGAAGTAGATTTGCTTTCCGCCAAAGTCGGAAAGTATTTTGTCCTGATTGCGGAAAGCGAGCTGAACGACCCCCGGCTGATTACGTCGCGGGAAGCAAGCGGCTACGGTCTCGATGCCCAATGGGCCGATGACCTCCACCATGCCATTCACACTGTAATTACCGGAGAGTTAAACGGCTATTATGAGGATTACGGCAAGCTGGAGCACTTGGCCAAAGGTTTAGGGACTCCCTTT
>JBJMGL010000447.1:0-1830 GCA_045807985.1 Bryobacteraceae bacterium | reverse complement strand
TGCAGGCTCAACCCGAATGCCAACGGCGAGTAGTAGAAGGTGTATGCCGCATTCACGAACACGAAGCGCAGCCCGTATTTCACAAAGAAATTCAGCAGTCCTTCCGGCGCAAATCCCGTCTTCATCAGCTCCCACATCAAAACAATGGCCGATACGGTAAGGAACGCTTTGTACCCGTAGTTCAAGTTAAAATCCCCATAGCGCGAGCTAAAAGCGTCTATGGGGTCCTGTACGTAACTGAATCGGAGATCAGGCATTACGGGGCCGTCCTGTTGGCATCTCCGACATGACCGTATCCGCCATGCTTTTTCTGAATCGCTTTGGCCCGTACGCTCGGCTGTTCACCGCACGCCGTCAGCAGCGAAGAAACAAGGATCAGAATCACCAGGAAGACCTTGATCGCGTTCACCTGGCATCCCTCCAGAGTCCATCCGTCACTCTGCCGTACCCGCTGCCGATCGCCTTAATGCGCTGATCGGATTTCATCTGCGCTTCGAGTGCGGACGCCTGCTCTTTTGCGCCCGCTATTTCCAGGCTCAAGCGGGAAATATTCGCGGCCGCATCGAGCGTCAACGCTTGCCCGTTCGCTTCCTTGATGGCTTCATTTCCCACCTGAATCTGTCGCAGCAGCCGTGAGAGCTTGCCCGCGTCCGATGTATCGCTATAGGTTTCCATCGCATCCTGCCCGCGCTGCAAGACGCCCGCCCAGGTTGGATGCGCGATGAAATGCGCGGCTTGCTGTATATTGTGCTGCGCGGTCTGCTCGGTTGCATACAAATCAGCCGCCTGCTTAATCATCGAGATTCCCTGCGCAACGAGTTGCGACAGAAATGCCAGATCCGCGCCGAATAGATCCGCCTTGGCGTTCACCGGGACGAGTAACCCGGCACTCAGCACCGCTACCAAAATAAAACTAGCTTTTCTTTTCACTGTCATCCTCCAAAATCACCAACGTAAACGGTTCGCGTACGTACGGATCGTAAGCGCACGCTTGCTGAAACTCGAAACAGGCCGGGATGAGTGCTAGTGCATCCCGGTCATACTTCGCCAGCCATTGAGACAGAAAACACGTGGCGATGAAAATGCCGATAGAGTAATCCCATCGCCACTTCAGCGCCAGCCCGAGACAGACCACCACGGCGGTATAAAATACCGCCCGGTGCGTGTTGAGGATCAGCAGAGGATCATTCAGGACCTCCGCTGTCTCGCGCGTGACTTTCATTAGTGGCTGCCCAAAAATGAAAGGATGGTCTGATAGTGCAGCATCGACCAGATGACGACCGTGCCGCCCGCGATCTTACTAGCGGCCCGGATGCCGCTCACGAAGAACGTCATAAACGCGATCAGGAGAGAGATGACCGCTACCGGATTAATGGCCGTGGTGATGGCTTGCAGCACCCAGGTGAGAAACTGATTGAATGGATCCATAGATTAACTTTTTCCTTTTCTGAATTTGATAGAACTTTTACCAACCGACAATTCACCGACCTCAAGTACGCCCTGCACTTCGTACAGGCCGTTCGCAAAAGTAGGATTCAACTTACTGGGCTTCCCATCTTTTACACTCCATACTGCCGGTAGTTCCGGCGTATCGATCTTGATGTAAGTAAAACCTTTCACGCTGTAGATCTCGGGTTTAAATTCCGGCTTGCCCTTGCGGTCAAACAGTTCGTAATTGACCCGTACATCCTGCGCTATTTCCTGGGTGATTGCTGCTGCTTCCGCAACGTGTTGCTTCTGTTTCTCTGCGAGTTGTTGGCGCAAACGCTCATTCTCGCTCGCTATAGCAGTAAGCTGCTCGGCGGGAACAAAGGCCGGTGCCGCCACGTC
>JBJMGL010000446.1:0-7741 GCA_045807985.1 Bryobacteraceae bacterium | reverse complement strand
TTTGCCGATGCACTGGCGGCGGTGCGTCAACACTACTGGCAGCACACGGGTTTTCGCGTCTCCGGTCGCAAACAGCAGGCAGGAAAACTATCCAGCACCTTGCGTGAGTGCCTCACCTATGCACTCTGCCGGGCGGCCTGATGGCCAAAGCCGAGATAAGAAGGCTTCAGGCATACTTACTGCGAACCGAAATAGCCCCGCAGCCGTAGTCGGTTACGGGACCCGATCCGGCTTTCGAACGTCCTCAGGAGGAGGACATTCATGAAACACTCACAGGATCACTCAAACACGGCTGAGAACCGGCGCTCCTTTCTGAAGAAAGGGTTCGCGACGGGCAGCACCGCCACGATCGGAACGGCCTTTCTGGCCGATCACATGAGCGCTTTTGATCGAGAGGAACAAGGAGGCCGTCTTCCCCGGGGAGACGCCGCCATTTTACGATTCCTAGCCGCGGCTGAAATTATGAAAGCGACTTATGGCAGCAATACAACGAACTCGGCGGGATTCAGGACAGCGAAGTGCCGGGCGGGAGCGGAAACCCGGCCTATACGGAAGCTCTGAAGAAGCTAGACGAAGACATGGATCAGTACATCCACGACAATACGGATGATGAATTCAGTCACTGGCACTTTATCAACGCGTACCTGGCCTCCAAGGGTGCCGATACCGTGGACTTAGAGCGATTCCGCACCTTGCCGAGCAGTCAAGCGACAGGCGCTCAGCAGCAAATCGGCCGCCTCACTAACCTCATGCAGTTGACGGTGGATACCACTTGGTATACCCGCTATCGCAGCCGCCACAACCCCGATCTCGAACCGAACTTCAATTTTCCTCCCGCAGTGCCGGGCTTAGCCACTGGGAAGCATCCGGCCATTCCGCGCAACGATTCGGACCTGACCCCGCCGGACCACCTGCAAGCGATCGCCAATACGGCGGGATTCCATTTCGCCTTCATTGAGCAAGGCGGGACCAGTCTGTATCCGGCGCTGGCGCAAAGGGTCACCGACCCCGAAGTGTTGCGCATCCTGCTCAGCATCGGACCTACGGAAACCGCGCACTTTCAGACCTGGCACGATAAGGCCGGCAATGCCGTGAACGGCTCGATTCTTCCGGCTCCCTTGATCGACCCGAATGATCGGACGGTGGTTTTTCGGAATCTGAACACCGATCCGGGCGGAGCGCTGTTCCAGACGAACCTGATTATGCCGGAGCCCTGTGACTTTCTCAGCCGCAAGTTCCCGCGCTGTTCGGTGGTGCGTCCCACCGAAACGCAAGGGGCGGCGATGGGGGCCCTCCGAGCCCTCACGGCGGACGGGCTGTTTATCGGGCAATCGAAGGAGTTCTTCGAACTGCTGCGGGATCTGGCAGAAGATGCGGACGAGGCGAAACGTAATTGCGAGGGGAGATAAAGGATAAGGGTCCGCCCTGTCTTAGTCTCTACCAGTTTGATGCCCTTCTACGGGCAGTAAGGTCGTGCTCCGGAGCCGTGCGACGCTGCAGCTGGAAATCCTGGCGCTCCGTCATCGGGTCGGAGTTCTGCAGCGCTCCGTGAAGCGGCCGAAACTCACCCCGGCGGATCGACTTCTGTGGGCTTGGCTGTACACAGCCTGGCGCGAGTGGCGGTCCAGCCTCTTCCTCGTGCAACCCGCGACGGTCCTCGACTGGCACTGAAGGGCGTTTCGCCTGTTTTGGACCGGGAAGATTCGAGGGGGTCACCGGGGCGACCCGCCGTGCCGAAGGACATTCGCGAGCTGATCCGTACGATGAGCCGGGAGAATCCACTCTCGGGCGTAGCAGCCACTGGGATGCATCGCTCCGCCAAAGCTGAGCCGGAAGCGCAGATACCGGCGCCCGGCTAAGCCGATCACCGAGGGCGGGAAGGAATGAACCGAGAACGGAGTGCCGGTCAGAGCGGTAAAGGAGCAGTCGCAGTCCGCACAGCGGTAAACTTGTGCACCGCGCCGGTCACGGCCGTTCTTGACGGTATTCGAGAGATCACAATGCGGACAGCGGCACCGTGGTTCCTGTGCGATGGGGCGGCTCATGTTCCGCAGCATACGCCATCCCTGCAGGCCCAATAAACCCTTCCAACGCCAGTTGACCCAGACCGGTGGAGAACTCACCTGGCCCCGCTCGCATCCCGTGTAGGCTGATAATCCAATGTTTTCCTATCCAACAACCGACGGCTCTAGCGCGCTTTCTCCGATTTGCTGCCGCCATAGGGCGTAGTAAAGCCCGGTGCGCGCGACCAGGCTCGCATGATCCCCCTGCTCCACAATGCGCCCTCTTTCCAGCACATAAATTCGCTCTGCGTGCATAACCGTGGAAAGCCGGTGAGCAATCAGAATCGTCATTACATCCGACCGCTGTCCTACATCGCGAATGGTGCGAGTAATCTCTTCTTCCGTAATGGAATCCAGTGCGGAAGTAGCTTCATCAAACACTAATAATCGTGGCCTCCGCAACAGCGCCCGGGCAATGGAAAGCCGCTGTTTCTCGCCGCCCGATACCTTCACGCCGCCTTCGCCGATCAAAGTATCGAGACCTTTGTCCGCGCGCGCCAGCAATGAATCCGCGGCAGCACGGTGCAGCACATCCAGGCACTCCGCATCAGTTGCCTCCGGGCGCACAAAGAGAAGATTTTCTCGAATCGTTCCGGAAAAAAGTTGGGTATCTTGCGTGACGAATCCAATCTGCGCCCGCAACTCGTCCGGGTCAATCTGGTCCGCATCAATGCCGTTGTAGCGAATCACGCCGCTGTGCGGCTGGTACAGCCCGACCAGCAACTTCACTAATGTCGTCTTCCCTGCCCCGGAAGGCCCGACAAAGGCTACCGTTTCGCCGCGTTCAAGGCGAAAACTTACGTCGCAGACAGCAGCTCGGTTTGCCGTTCGATGTTGAAACGTGACATCCTCAAACTCAAGCGATTCCAGATTTCCGACTGGGATCGCATTTACCGGCTTCCGTTCTGGCGGAATCTGGAGAATCTCCTCCAAATTATTGAGAGACGCTTCCGTTTCACGATAGATATTGATAATATTGCCGAGTTCCTGGAGCGGACCGAAAACGAAAAACGAATAGATAAACAACGAGAAAAACTGTCCGACCGTAATGCGCTGGGTAAAAATCAAGTAAAGCATCAAAAACAAAATGCTGGTGCGCAGCAGATTCACCGCTGTTCCCTGCAAAAAGCTGAGGCTGCGGAGATAACGCACTTTCTTGAGTTCCAGCTTCAGGATTTTGTCAGTGGTTGTATTCAGTCTGCCAATTTCCTGCCGTGCCAAGCCCAACGTTTTGACCAGTTCGATATTTCGTAACGATTCCGTTGTAGCGCCCGCGAGCGCCGTTGTTTCAGCCACGATTGTCTTCTGAATGGATTTGATTTTGCGGCTCAAGACGGAGCTGATCCCGCCCAGCAAAGGAACTGTCAAGAGGAATGCGGGCGCAATAATCCAATTCACCTGTAAAGCATAAATGGTGACAAAAACAACGCCCACCGTGGCAGTGAACAGGATGTTAACGAATGCCCCGATGAAACGCTCAACATCGGTTCGGACCTTCTGCAACTTGCCCAGTGTTTCGCCGCTCCGCTGATCCTCAAAAACGGCGTATGGCAGCGAAAGCGAACGCTCGACGCCATCCGCGTAAAGCTGTGCTCCAGTCCTTTGCGTAACGACATTCACAAAATAGTCCTGAAAGTTCTTCGCCACACGGGAAACAAATGCCACGCCAACAGCCGCGCCCAGCAACAAACTCACACCGCGAACGAACTGCCCGGTCGTGTACTGGTTAAATTTGGTAGCGTAGCGGTCGATGATATAGCGGAAAATCAAAGGGTCGAGCAAGGAAAAAATTTGGTTCACCGCAGCCAGCAAAAGGGCTAAGCACACGAGCGGCCAATGCCTTTTCAGGTAATGAATCAGGAGAGCCATATTACCAGTTTGATGCGGCTGCTACCGCACAAGATGAAACTCAGTCTGACGCGACAGAACCCAGGCAGCATGGCCGGAAGCATCGATTGTGGCATCTTCTTCCAAACCCATTTGCACTTTCTGGCTGTTCCACTCGGGAACAGGTGTCCAGGCGGAAAGTTCAATCGAAAACCAGCTCATCGGCAAAACCTGAACATCGCCTCTGCCGGGAACACCTTCCTGGCGATCCCATAACCCAATCAGCGGCCCCGCTGCATGACCATGATCGCCAATCGGATGACTATAAACAGTTCCCTCCACTCCCGCCGCGCGCATGGCGCTTAAAGAATCTTTCAGGATTTCATTACCAGTGCGTCCCGGACGAAGACGTCCGAGCACAATATCCTGCAAGCGATTACCGTTCTGCAAAGCGTGTTTCAAGCCAAGGGGCACATCCGTCTCGCCAGGACGCAGCACATAACCCATATGTTGCGTGTCGGTATTAAGACGCATGGCAGTAATGCCGAAGTCAGTATGGAGAACATCACCGCGTTCAATCACAATGCCGCCCGCTTTATGGAGAAAATCCAATCCCTGCCGGGCACCGGCGCGTTGGACCATGACGGACGGGTGAAACCAGGTTCCGAAGCCCATGTCATTGACCTGCTGGCGCAACCACCACACCACATCTTCATCGGTCGTCTTTCCCGGCGTAATCACTTCATTTGAAAATGCGCGTGAAATAAGCTTGTGAACAACCCCCATCATTTCGCGATAAGCGGGAAGCATCTCGGGAACACGCAATTCCTGATATTCGAGAGCTAAATTCTCAGCATGAATTACGCGCTTCACATTCTCAGGGCCGAGCGCGCTCATTAACTTTTCGTGCATTCCAACGGTAAGCCCGTCGGAGAAAGCATGCGTTTCCGATACATCAACTGCAATATTCTTCGGTTTACGTGAATCCACCAGCTTACGCAATACCTGCCACTGTGAATCGCCATAAATTTCATGGTTAGGGGCATCGGGATCGCGATAAACGGTGTAGAGTCCGCCATTGGAATCGCCTCCGAGCGCAAAACGCTCCACTTGCTTTGATGGCCCTAGATCGTTGAAAACGTAAATGGTGGTCCGCCGCGCCGCGAAAACAGTAGGAGAAACTAACGAGAAAAACGCCGGATCTTCCGCATACTCACGGCAAGCCACGACCCACATAGCCACGTCATGCTTCCGCATCAGCACTGGAAGATTCTGGTCGAGACGGGCTTGGAGCCAAGACTGCTGCAGGGCGGCCTGCGCTCGAAGAGAGGAAGGAAATACCGGCGAGTCAAAGGCAAATACTGGTTGGGTAAACAGAATTGCAGATGCCAATAAAGTTGCACAGGTTCGCAGGAGACGCATACGAAAGATGGTTAGTTTACTTCCTCAAAGCGAGCTTTGGCCTCGTCATAGGCGGCAACAGTTCCAGAAGCAATGTCATACAGCCAGCCGTACACGGCCAGATTGCCTTGTGCAATCCGCCCTGCCACGGAAGGATGGGTACGGAGATGATTTACCTGCAAAATAACGTTCTGTTCGATCAAGTGATGCAAAAAAGCGGGTTCATCAGTTCTCGGAGAAAGCGCTTCCGCAACGCTCAAAGCGGTATGCGCATTCTGCAGCCAGCGCTTAACAGTTGGCATTTTGTCCAGCGATTCTTGATGCAGCAGCCCTTTCATGGCGCCGCAGTCAGAATGACCGCAGATGACAACCTGATCGACTTTCAGGGCGGAAACAGCATATTCGATCACCGCTGATACGCCGCCGAGAACATCCCCGTAAGCAGGAACGATGTTGCCAATATTGCGGGCAACAAATATATCACCTGGGCCAGACTGAGTAATCAGCTCAGGATCAATCCGGGAATCAGCGCAAGTGATAAACAACGTGTGAGGTTCTTGGCCTTCTTGCATAAGCTGCTCATAAACTTCACGACGGCGCGGAAATACATCCTTACGAAATTGGCGAACGCCATTCAGAAGGCGTTCGCGTGACTGTTGGAGGGAGAAATTTGAAGACATAAAATTGGTTTTTCCTGCTGAGTTAGCTTAATAGAGAATGGTTATCCAGTATAAGACGAACTGGCCGCGCATTTTGCGGCAGATTGGCCGTTTTCTCCTTGTGGTTTTCTTTATTTCGATAGCAGTTACCGCGCTGAATTATGTTGATCATCCGTTCAAATCTATTGGCATCCCTGATCTTACTGTTTCCTTACTTGGCGCGGCGCTCGGAATCTTGCTCGGTTTTCGTACTAATTCCGCATATGCCCGCTGGTGGGAAGCACGCCAACTCTGGGGCGCTTTGGTGAACAGTTCGAGATCACTGGCGCGGCAGGCCGTTGCCTTTACGCGAGACCTTCCAGTGGAGCAGCAAGCCGCCGGGGATCAGTTCGCCCATCGGCTTGTTTATGCTCAGATGGCTTTCGTTCATTCGCTGCGTTGCGCTTTGCGCAAACAAGCGCCCTGGGAGGAAATTGCGCCATTTCTCGATTCTGGGGTTCTAACCAGGTTGCGTGGAGAACAGAATGTGCCAGCCGCGATACTGCAACGCATGGGCGAGGATACGGCCCATGCAGCCAATTCAGGTCTCTTCAGCGAATGGAGGCTTACTCGCCTGGATAGCACTTTCACGGATCTTGCAAACGTGCAAGGAGGTTGCGAGCGCATTAAGAACACACCGCTCCCCCGTCAATACGATCACTACCCGGAACTCTTCGTGCAAGCTTATTGCATAGCGCTGCCGTTTATTTTAGTCGACGAGCTCAAGATTCTTACGCCATTTATTACGCTGGCTATCGGCTTTGTATTCCTGATTCTCAACCGCATCGGAAAGAACCTGGAAGATCCATTCGAGAACACGGTTTATGACACGCCCATGACGGCGCTCTCGCGCACCATTGAAATCAACCTGCGTCAGACTTTGGGTGAAACACAACTGCCGCCACCCGTGCAGCCGGAAAACGGCGTGCTGTGGTAAGCAGCGAGCTAAAAAGTGAATCCCACGCGAGCAATTACTGTTCGCGGCTGCAGGAAATGCGTGCCGCTGAAGGTGGAAAGGAAATTGTAAACAGCAACCAGATTTGTTAAGTTTTCAAACTGTACCGAAGCCGTAATGCGTCTGGGTCCTTCGGCATGAAGCAGGTTGTCCGTGCCAATTGCAAGATCGAATACATTTCTAGGCTTAACGCGGGCCGGATTGTGATCGTCATTTTCCGTTCCGGTTTGCGGCAGCGTTACTAGCGTCGAAGTGCCTGCGCCGTTGCAACTTGTGATAGGAACCGCGAACGTGGCGTACACGCCATTACAGGCAAAGCCAATGGAGGTCTGCTGAGCGGCGGTTAATGGGAGGGCAGCGGCAACGTCCGGCACTCCACTAACGACCATGCCGCTGTCATAGCGCCAGATGAAGCTGAAGTATTCGGCGTTACGCGGACGCTGGTAGCGTACGTTCACAGTGGATTGCAGTTCCTGATCATGATCGATCCGGAAGACGCCTTCGGGAATGTTAGAAGTATTTAGCAAGCCACCCGCTTGCGGCGGAAAGTAACGAGCGCGCGTGTGCCCGGTAGTCCAGTAACCAATGAAGCCATGAATGTTTGTAGTGCTGACACGGGCCGTCACGCCGTCGAGCTTTGAATTATGCCAGGCAATCGGGAAGGTGATAGTTGTATTTTGCAGAACGCTGAAATCGTAGGCGTTGTTCGTGTACTTCCAGAAATAGTCGGCGTCGATCAAGATGTACTTGCCAATACCCTGCTGAAAACCGGCGTTATATTGATTGCGGCGGCCCGG
>JBJMGL010000445.1:0-2185 GCA_045807985.1 Bryobacteraceae bacterium | reverse complement strand
TGTATTCTTTGAAGCGATCTTTCGCTCCTATTTCTGTCAGCTGACGCAGATACGACATTTCCGATTCACCCGGAGGCACCGGATAGCGTGGGAACTGATAGCCAAGATCTTGCAACGTAAACTGCAGCCGCTGCGCAAGCACGTATGTATTCCCGATTGCCTCCGGCAGATCGGCAAACAAACGGGCCATCTGCTCCGACGTCTTCATGTGGCGTTCCCCATTGCTGTTCAGCAAAACGCCCGCTTCGGAAATCGGCAGTTTTTCTTTTACGCAGGTCAACAAATCCTGCAAATCTCGTTTTTCCGCCGTTGCGTAAGCGACTCCATTCGTTGCAAGAAGCGGCGCCTGCATCTTCCGTGCCAGTTGAACAAGCGCCTGGTTACGAGCTTCTTGCTTGCGGCAAAAATGTCGCTGCAATTCAATGAACACGTTCGGGCGGCCAAATAGCTGCAAGAGCAAACGAATGAAAGCCGATGCTCGTTCCTCCGCATCGGGGCCTGTATGGTCACGGTAGATGCGGGCCAGCGCGCCCTCTGCGCCTCCAGTCAGGCAGACAAGTCCCGCTGCATGTTGAGCGAGATCATCTTCCGTCGCAAAATGTTTTTCCCCTTTGCCTTTGCCGATTTCGCGCAGCTTGGTTTTTGTGATTAAGCGGCAAACATTCCGGTACCCGCCTCTGTTTTCCGCCAGCAGAGTGTAACGGCTGTTTTCTTTCCCGTTCACTTCAGCTCCAATCAACGCGCGCAAACCCAGCTTTTTTGCCGCCAAATGAAATTGAGGTGCGCCATAGACACCGTGCGCATCCGTAATGGCCATAGCAGGCCGGCCCAACTCCGCACAACGGGAAGCTAATTCTTCGGGAAGAGAGGCGCCTTCCAAGAACGAAAACGCCGAACGGGCATGTAGTTCTACGTATGCCTTCTCTGCGTTCGCCACTCCTCCATCATAGGCGAAGAAAAGGAGAATATATAGCCCGATTCTTCTTCGTGTTAGTTTCGGTGAGTTGGGAGGAAAACCAATGCGTGTAGGGCTCTTCACTCGCGAGTATCCGCCTCAGGTCTATGGCGGCGCGGGCGTTCACGTTGAATATCTCAGCCGCGAACTTGCCAAGAAAGTCGAGGTCGAAGTCCACTGCTGGGGCCCACAGCACGTCGACGAAGGCAACCTTCACGTACGCGGCGCTCACCCGTGGTCTGAACTTACGGACGGCACAACCGGAAAGTTTAAAACCGCGCTCGAGACCTTCAGCCTGAACCTGACACAGATCAAGGCTCTTACCAACATTGATATCGTCCATACCCATACCTGGTATGTCTCCATGGCCGGATTCCTTGCGAAAAAACTATATGGCGTTCCGTTCGTGCTGACTACCCACAGTCTGGAGCCGTTGCGCGCTTGGAAAGCAGAACAGCTTGGAAGCGGTTACGCCATGAGCTCCTGGATGGAAAAGACGGCGATTCTCGATGCCGATGCGGTTATTGCCGTCTCCAACGGGACAAAGGAAGACATTCTCCGGGCTTATCCAACCATCACGCCGGAACGCATCCACGTTATTTACAATGGAATCGATCTGGAGGAATACCAGAAAACAAGCGAAACGTCCGCCCTGGTTGAGTACGGAGTTGATCCGACAAAACCATACATCCTCTTCGTAGGCCGCATCACTCGCCAGAAAGGTGTCACCCATCTGGTCGATGCTATTCGCCATTTACCGTCCGATACTCAAGTGGTTCTCTGCGCCGGCGCTCCGGACACACCGGAAATTGCGGCCGAAATGCGGGCCAAGGTGGAAGAAGTACGCGTTAGTCATCCTCGTGTGATCTGGATCGAAAAAATGGTGACCAAGCGCGAGGCGGTCCAGCTCTACAGCAACGCACGCATTTTCTGTTGCCCCTCCGTTTATGAACCCTTCGGCATAATCAATCTCGAGGCCATGGCGTGCGGAGCGCCCGTCGTTGCCACTGCCACCGGCGGTATCAAAGAAGTTGTAGTTGACAGTGAAACGGGCTACTTAGTCCCCTTTGAGCAGGATCCAGTCACCAGCTTTCCCACGAATCCGGCGCAGTTTGCACGCGATTTGGCAGCCAAACTGGAACTTTTGCTCAATGACGCAGATCGATGCCGAACATTTGGCGAAGCTGGACGGAGACGCGTCGAACAGATCTTCAGCTGGCCGGGGATCGG
>JBJMGL010000444.1:0-10347 GCA_045807985.1 Bryobacteraceae bacterium | reverse complement strand
GCAACGCTTACAAGACTTGTACTGGGGTGTACAGGCCGCCTCTATTCCGAGTGATAAATGTGGGTAAGGACAAGCCTGAAAAGCCGGGGATGGCACGAGTCAGTCCGGACGGAACTTGGGTGATCTACCCGATTCCCGCTCCGGGAGCATCGTCGGGCGAATCGCGTCTGATGCGGGTACCGCTTCGCGGCGGAAGCCCGCAGGTGATCCTGGAACACACCCGGGTAACAAACTTCAGTTGTCCCTATCGCACCGGCGCAGCTTGCGTGATCAGCGAGTCCAGCACGGATGGGAAGCAACACGTTTTCTCTCGCTTCGATCCCGTATCCGGGATGAGGCACGAGCTCTTTAGAATGACTCGGGAATTTGTACATTGGGTGGTTTCACCGGACGGCTCGCGCCTCGCGATGATTAAGAACGATCAGCGGGGATCGATCGAGATTTGGTCGCTGGCGGGGCAAATCGAGGCCAGATTCCCAGTAAGGGGCTGGCCCACTCCGGTCACCATCGACTGGGCCGCCGACGGAAAAACGTTGTTTGCTTCGCATCCAGGGATGATGGGTTCTCCTTCGGGACCGATTGGAACGACACTGCTGCGGGTGGACTTGCAGGGACATGCGGAACCGATCTGGGAGACCAGAGGGGCGCGGTATGCCTGGGCCTTTGCATCTCCGGATGGGAAGTATCTCGCGATTCGCGGAGCGATGACGGCGCGGAACGCGTGGCTGCTCGAGAACTTCTAGAGAACGGGCCGTTAAGTAACAGGGAAGGGCTCGGAAACAGCGTCCGCACTAGCTCTGCAGTCAGCACGCCGTCCCCGGAATTCAATCCGAATTTATCTCGGAAGCAAACGTGGCATGGCCAAGGCCCAAAAGGCCTATCAGGATTTGCTCACGCTTTGGAAGGATGCCGACCCGGACATCCCCGTCCTCCAGCAGGCCAGGGCAGAATACGCGAAGCTATAGTCATTCCGCGTCCTCTACTAACGCTGTGTGGAAAGCCGAGGCTTGCGGTGCGCAAATTGAACACATTGTGGGCCGATTGTCGGCACTCGGAACCATCCAAGTTGACGGTTTGTCGGCGACTCGTACAGTGGCTCCGCGAATTGACTCGCGTTAAACCGGGTAGATTAGGAACGAGTATAGTTTTTGCAGTAATCATTCTCACGGTTGAGCCTAAACTTTACCTGAGGGACATAGCTAATATAAGGACAACTGTTTTAGGCGTTGCGAGTTGAGATTATTTCCGGTCTTAATCACACCAAGCTTCGTTGATCATGCATTCGCCTTCAAGTCGCCTAATACGAATTCGAGAAAGCCGATATGAGTTGATGCATCATCATCGCTCTTGAATTCGCCTAGTCTGGTACGGAAGGCTAGCGCGAGCAAACCTGGGCAGAGTTGCCGATAATGCAGCCTCCGACGCGCGACAAACCCAACGTAACCCTCAGAAGCAGCCATTATAAAGCCTTCCCCGTGCGCACGTACATCCTTAAATCTTTCAAGGTTGGCGAGGCCGCGCAAGCGGGGCGGTTCGTCACTTACCTTTATATGCACATCCGTGATATCAGGCGAGTATGATAATCCGGCACGAATCCCTGCTGTGGGGGTATGCCAAAAATCTGCAACTCAAAATCACAAATCTCAATCATAGTTACAGGTTACAAATATCATCATTTGTAACTAAACTCTTTGGAGAAATATGAAAACTCGAACAATCGGGAAGAACGGTCCCCAGGTTTCCGCCCTCGGTCTCGGACTGATGGGCATGTCGGATTTCTATGGTCCGGCAGATGAAAAGGAAAGCATCGCGACGGTGCAAGCCGCGCTCGAAGCCGGTATTACCCTCTTCGACACAGGCGACTTTTACGGTATGGGTCACAACGAAAGCCTGCTGTGCCGAGCGCTGAACGGCCATCGGAAGAATGCATTCATCTCCGTGAAGTTTGGCGCTTTGCGTGACCCGGCTGGCGCTTTCATTGGTATTGACGCTCGCCCGGCTAGCGTCAAGAACTTTCTTACTTATACCCTGAAACGCCTCGATACGGACTACATCGATCTCTATCAGCCCGCGCGCGTTGATCCCACGGTGCCAGTCGAGGAGACAATCGGAGCAATCGCGGATCTCGTCAAAGCAGGCTTTGTGCGCCAGATTGGACTGTCCGAGGCCGGCCCGGACACGATCCGACGCGCGCATGCCGTGCATCCGATCACTGCCCTGCAGATTGAATACTCGCTCATGAGCCGCGGAATTGAAAAAAGCATTTTGCCGGTCGTCCGCGAACTCGGAATATCGGTCACGGCATACGGTGTGCTGAGCCGTGGTTTACTCAGCGGCGCCATTAAACCTGATTCCATACAGAATCCGCAAGACTTCCGCGCTGCTTACAGCCCGCGCTTTAGAGGAGAAAATCTCAAGCGCAATCTCGAGCTTGTTGACCGTTTAGGCGAGATCGCGAAATCAAAAGGTGCGACAACAAGCCAATTGGCAATTGCCTGGGTGCTGGCGCAAGGGAACGACATCATTCCGCTGGTAGGCGCTCGCCGCCGTACAAGCCTTGAGGAGGCCCTTGGAGCGGTTGATCTGTCATTAAGCGCAGACGACCTCGCCGCGGTCGAAGCGGCTGTTCCGCCGGAGGCCGTTGCTGGTACACGCTATGATGCACATCAGATGGCATGGCTCGACAGCGAGAAGCAGGGCAACACCTCAGCGCAACTATAGAAGCGCCGTCGACTCGCGAGCGCATCGTGGCGGCAGCGGAAGAACTTCTCCGCCGCTACGGTCCCGCCAAAACAACAGTTACTGATGTGGCCCGCAGCTTAGGTATGAGCCACGCCAACGTTTATCGCCACTTCGCCAGCAAAACCGCTTTGCAGGAGGCTGTAGCGGAGCGCTGGCTGGCTCGTATTTCAGAACCGCTGGCCCGGATTGCGTCAGGCTCCGGCAGTGCCGAAGAAAAACTCTCGGCCTGGGTAAATGGGCTGATTCGGGCCAAGCGCCGCAAAGTGCTGGACGACCCCGAAATGTTCGCGACATATCACGCTCTCGCCGAATCCGCTCGGGAAGTAGTAGATCATCATATTGAGGAACTCTGCTCCCAAATCCAAACCATTCTGCAACAGGGAACAAAGGAGGGTGCTTTCCGTATTAATAACCTCCAAGCAGCCGCCCAAGTGGTCCTGAACAGCACATTGCGATTTCATCATCCGCATTTCGTCAGTCAAGCTCCGGTTGAGCACGGCAAACTTGAAAAGCAAGCGCGGCAGATGCTCGCGGTGCTCATCGCGGGTCTCCGTTCCGGCGTGGTATAGTTCGCTAGCGCCAGCCGTCGACAATGTAAAGTCGTGACAAGTTTAAATGCTCCGAGTAGGCGTACCTTCCAGCCTGAGGAGCTACCACTATGCTCGCCAGTCCCGCAAAACCAGAAGTTTCACTGATAGGAATGCTCTTCCAGTGCTCCGCTTGCTCTGTGTCTAAAGTATATTTTAAAAGTTCTATAGTCGCTCCATCCATGCGCGCAACGTATACACTGCGGCTGTCCTCACTCCATGCAACCGGCGCTACGTTCATGGCAGCGGGCATCTTACGCACGGCTTTTGAGAGCAAATTAAAGATTGTCACCTGGTCATTTAAAAGCCCCGCGATTTCCGCCCCGTCCGGTGAAACCGCGACATCATCCAGATAGGAAACGCTTTCGACAGGTTTCGGCTTTCCGCCAGCCAAAGCCTGTTTGCAGATCATCAGGGGTTCTCCGGGGTAGGAGCCGCCAACCAGGAGTTCGCGGGCCTTAGGAAGAAATTTTGCCCACTGATACTCGAATCCATCACCGTAAATCCTGCGCGCCTCCCCGCCTTCTCTGGTATTGAGAATCAGGGTGCGACGGTCCTCCGGGTCAATCGTAATGGCCCATCTTGCGTCCGGCGAAAGGGCGAGCCCTCTTCCTTGTGCCAGACGAATTGTGGCATGTGAATTGACATCATGTATGTAGGACGTGTAATGCTTGCCGGCGACGCCACTGCCTTCCGTGAACAAGATAAAGCGTCCATCCGGCGACATATCATCAGCATGCGAGCTGTCAAACTTCGACAGGTCTGATTCTGTCGTTTCCCCTGGCGGTGCGGCCATCAAATTCATTCGAATGTTATCCAGAGCGACAAGCACTTGTCCCTTCTTGGAAATGTCCAGGATTCGAAGAGATGACGGACTTTGAGAAATCAGCCGCAGCTTGCCTGGGCCGGACGCAGCATAGAGCGCCCGGTCTCCGCCCTCCTTACTCGCCGTAAACCAGACCTCATTACCCGGCTGCGACCATGCCAGGCCGGAAGCGCTACTCCAGAAAGGCGTCCATAAGCTGGTACTGCCTTTCTTGTCTACAACTCGCAAATATCCTCCATCGTCATCGCGAACAGGATGGTCAAGAAATGCAACTCGATCGCCGCGAGGCGAGACACGGAGGTTCGTAATCCAGCCTCGTGAGCTGTAAACCACGTGGCCGGATGGAAACTCAACTACGGATTCCGTGTTTTGTGAACGCACAATCGCGGCATCGTGTGATTCCGGCAGCCAATCCGCCGTCAGCGTCGCATCGGAAACGACACTCGGCTTGCCATCTCGATGAGAGAAGCTGGAGAACCCAGTGGTTGTGTATCGTACGGGGTCTCGTGAGATCATTCCATAATCACCTTCGCTGGAAATCGAAGTGAGTATGCCGGAGGAAATATTCAAAGCCTGTGAGCTGAGATCCCGGAGGTCAAGTAAATACGTCCGCCGAATTCCGTCTTGCCACTTAGCGGTGTAAGCAACCTTTTCCGATAAGGGGACAAATCGCGCGCTTGCCACATTGCCGGTCTGAAAGGTAAGTTGACGGAAGCTCGGGTGAGCAACAGTTATTTGCTGTTTATTGTGCAGGTAAGGAAGCGCAAACGTCGCGATGACCGCAATACCCAATAGTGCGGCTTTATAAAAGCTATAAGGAACCGTGGTGCTCGCGTGCTTTAGGCCGGAACTCTCGGCCTGTGGCTCGGAGGCAGAGAGGGCGTCCGTTTCTACTTCAGCAAAGGTTCGGGTGACGGGGCAAACAAAGCGATAGCCTAACCGGGGAAGCGTTTCTATAAACTGCGGCGCTTCCGCCGAATCACCAAGCGCTGCTCGTAAGCGATTGATGGCCGTATTCAATCCGCTCTCGAAATCGACAAACGTGCCGTCGGGCCATAGCCTTTGACGAAGTTCATCGCGCGTGACCAGCTCGCCGGGTCTAGCCGAAAGTAGTTCCAAAATCTGAAGAGGTTTTTGCTGAAGCCTTCTTCGCACCCCGTGTTCCCAGAGCTCTCCTGTTTCTGTTCTAAGTTCAAAAGCTCCAAAACTTACAGCTTCGGAACGTAGCCTTCGCGGAACATGCGTTGGTCTTTCAACAGTGTTGCCGGGATAGGAAGCAACTTCCATTTGCCCTTGTGCGTACCTGTACGGAATTAGAGCAATGGAAGTTCCAGGAATTTTGCCAGATGAGAACAGCCAATATCGCTAAGTTCTGCCTTTCTGTTCTTTTCCTGCGCCGAAAAACTGTCCATTTCTGGAACACGCGTGTCGCAAAACGCGACGGCGGAGAAAAGCGCCACAACCTGATTTGTTGTTTAGCTGGTCCTTCCTCGCGGCGTTGAGAAAGCAGTCGCGCCGCCCTTGGTTTTTTCCAGCCTTTCCCCTCTAATCGCGTTTCTTACCTCTATTCCCAAAGCTCGAACGTCGGCCTGTTCGGCTTCGGCAAAGCGATGGGTACTTCTGAGAAGCTGAGCATACTCTCGAAGCCAGGCGGATAGCGACAAGCCATCCGGCCCCTGCGAACTCTCAAGCACGCGAATTGCGCTCCGGTAAGCTTGATCTGCCTTCGAGAAATCCTTGAGGCTCATTTCCGTGATGGCAAGATTGTGCCAGGTTCGCGCAACGTCGGGGTGTTCCTTCCCTATGGCTTTCTCCTGAATGACTTCCGCGCGCTCATACAGGGTAGCCGCTTCCCCATACTTCTTCTGGTAGAAAAGTTCGGCGGCCATGTTGGCTAGGGTATCGGCCACAATCAAGTGATCCGGGCCAAGCCGCGCTTCCTGGATTTGAAGCACCTGCCGGTAAAGCGCCTCTGACTTCTTATGATGTTTCAGCCTCCCTTCTAAGCCGGCGATATTGGAAAGAGTGGCGGAGTACATTGGGTCTTCCCGCCCAATCTTAGCGAGCCAGATATGGGATGCCTTCGCATACATCTCTCTTGCCTGGCGAAAGTCATGCCGGGCTACCGCGATCATGCCGAGGTTGTTCCAGATCAAAGCACGCATGAGATCGCGCGGCCCTATGTAATTTTCTACAGCGTTTAAAGCCTCTATTTGGTGCTGTTGAGCGGCATCAAGCCGACCGATTCGCAACTCCATAATGCCGAGATTGGCAAGTGCCTCCGCCAGCTTGGCGCCAGCGGAGTTCGCATCCGCCCTTTGATATTTGATTGACTTGCGAAAGCAGGATTCGGCCTCGGTATATCTGCCCAGTTCAAACAGACCCAGCCCTAGATTATTCAAGGAGGAAGCAATATCATGATTGCTGACGACAGGCAATGCGCTTTGGATCTCATACGCCTGCTTGCACTTGGCGACCGCATCAAGATATCTGCCGCGATTGAAACTGGCTGTCCCCCAATTCGTGAGAATCCGGGAATACTCTACACTCTTCTCGCCTCTTATTTTGCTGATAATGGAAGACGCCTCCGCGAATAAAGGTTCTGACTCCAAACTGCGGCCTTGCTTCTCAGTGACGAGCGCAAGGTTGCTCAGAAGCATACCGGCAGTGAAGCCTTGCAGAGAATTGTTCTTTTTGAGAACGTCATACGACTGCCGGAACATTTTTTCCGCCTCGGCAAGTTCGCCGCGTATGAGGCGGATTGAGCCCAAGTTGTTCAGGGATACCGCGATTTCGAGCGTAGACGGCTCAGGGAGGCTTCGATTCAGCTCAAGCGCCTGGCGATACTCTCTTTCCGCGTCACTGAACTTCCAGGCCTGCTGGCAAATTTGGCCAATCTCATTGAGAAGGACTACCGCCTCCTTGCTCTTCGGATTGGAAAGGGAGGACAGCTCGGAGCGAAAGAGGGTCTCGGCATCGGTGAATCGTCCACTCGCTAGCGCGTCTTTGGCTTGCTGGTGCAAGGAGTTTTGCTGGGAAGGATCAAGCGGCGCGGTAGTTCCGGTAACGGCCGCATATAAAGGTACGGAACACAGTAACAAACGAATGGCGAAATTTGCCCAAAAACTAGCGGATGACTGATGCATAGTCGGATGCCTGTCCTGGATGAGAAGTAAACCGGTTCACCGCGAACCGGCAATGGACAGCGCCTAACTTCTTGCTTACTTAATGTTTTTCTGCACGTAAGTTGATGGAGAGGCTCCGGTAAGATGCTCGGAAAAAATTACTCCAAACTCACCGAACGAAAGTTTTTATTATCCGTCTAAAGCAGAAGGCGTTGAGGGAAAGTGGACGTTGCCGGAATTACAGGTGATTCGAGCAATGGAACTATAGCCAGATTCGGCCCATTTGAATTTTGGTATGGAACTGGCGAGCTTCGAAAACACGGCGTCCGGGTAAGGCTGCAAGGTAAACCGGCGCAATTGTTGCGTTCCCTGATAGAGCACCACGGCCAGGTTGTTACACGCGATCAATTAAAAGACAAGCTCTGGCCATCCGACATCTTTGTCGATTTCGAAAGCGGATTGAATACGGCCGCGAACCGGCTGCGTTTTGCCTTAGGAGATTCGGCGGAAAATCCCATATACGTTGAGACCCTGACGAAGATCGGTTATCGGTTTGTGGCTCCAGTCACGATTGTTTCTCCGTCAAAGCATCCAGTCGAAGATCAATCGGTAGGGCTGATCACCTCCCTTGATCCGCGGCCGGTTATGCGAATTCCGCAAAACTCAAGGGCATCGCGCAGACCAACTGCTTTGACTGCCGTTGGGTGTGCGCTCTTAGGAATCGTACTGTTTTTCCATTTGAGTCCTATCCGAACAGCGCCGTCTTTTCGGCAGCTTACTTTTTCCAGAGGATTTGTTAGTGGAGCAAGATTCACGCCGGACGGAAAAGCAATCGTCTACAGCGCCTCCTGGAGGGGAGCGCCCAGCCGGGTATTTCTGTTAAAAGGCGCTCCTCCCGAATGGAAAATACTCAAGGAAGGACCAGCGTGGCTGGCAGGTATTTCTCCGAAGGGAGAAGCGGCGATTTTCAGGCATTTGCCAGACAATGGCCGAGTGGTGTTAGAATCTTTGCCGCTCGGAGGAGGGGCGGCCACCTTTCTTTCAGATCGCGCCGAGAGCGCCGATTGGGGCTCGGATGGCTCATTGTGTCTGATCCTGGAGGATTCATCCGGCTCCTCAATCAACTATCCCGAAGGTCGAACATTATACAAGTCAACAGGCTGGATCAGTAACGCGCGCATCTCTCATGATGGTCATCAGGTTGCATTTTTAGAGCACCCGCTTGAAAGTGACGATGCCGGGCAAGTCGTGGCTGTGGACACTGCGGGCCGCGCTCGTATATTAAGTTCCGGATGGGCTTCGGCGGCTGGATTGGCCTGGCATCCTTTAAAACAGGAGATTTGGTTCACGGCCGCGCGCGCGGGAATCAACCGGGTGCTCATGGCAGTCGATCTCAAGGGAAATGTCAGGCAAGTCGCGCAAATCCCTGGGGGCATGGTCTTGCAGGATATTAACGCGAGAGGGGATGTCCTGATTACTCGTACAAATCCGCGAATGGCGATGTTCTTGGGCAACTTGGAAAACGGATCAACCGAGGATATTTCCCTGCTTGATTGGTCGCGGGCAGTAGCTTTAACTCCTGATGGGCATCTGCTCCTCTTCGATGAAAGCGGTGAGGGCGGCGGTAAACAGTACAGCGTCTATCTCTACAATACTGCTTCACGAGCATCTGAACGGCTAGGAGAAGGGCGAGCCATGGATTTGAGTGCCGACGGCCGTTGGGCGCTAACGCAGGCCGCTGACGATCCAAACAAAGTAACTCTGATTTCGGTAAATCCGCGGAAATCCAGCCCTGTTTCAACGGACGGTCTTATCTACCAATGGGCCAAATTCTTTCCTGATTCTGACTGTCCGGAAATCTTGTTCGGAGCCAGCCAGCCCGGGCAACGCTTACAACTCTATCGTCAGCGGCTTCCCGGCGGCCATCCGCAGCCGATTGCCGGTAAGGCGGAACTTAGCAAAGTCATTATTAATGATGAAGGCAATCTTGTCGCCGGATTGGATGGAGAATGGAGAATTTCCGTTTTGGATTTGCGGACTGGAACAATCCGATCAGTGAACAATACCAAGAGCGTTCTTCCCGTCCGGTTTATGAACGGCAATCAAATCCTCGCCAGTTATTACGACAACGGCGCAATTATCCTCAGCACGCTTGATACTGCCAGCGGTGAGATGCTCTTATACCACCGGTTCGCGATGGTGGACCGCACAGGAACCGCGCAGATTTCCCCGCTACGTATCTCCAGAGATATGAAGCAATTTGTTTATTCCCGGTCGCAAACGTTATCGGATCTGTTCATGATATCTGGCTGGAACTAACAAACCCTTTAACCCCCATTGCCGTTTCTCCTAACCCCTAAGCTACTGAATACAGAAGACAAGCTGGTCCCTCTTACACGCGTCTGAACGTCCCTGCTGCCTCGTTATCTTTTGTTCAGGCAGAACTTAGTAGCCTCCGAGCCGTTAAGGCGGTATGTCTCAATCAGAAAACCTGTGCAGCCTATTGGCTTCACCGGCATAAATTCACTCGGGCAGGTGGGGCGCGATGAACAACTCAACTAAATCTGTTAAATCTGCATGGCGGCAAGCCACGGATCGGCAATGGCAAATTCTTTTGCTCCTAGGTTTTTGGGCCGTTTCCGCCTTCGCGCAATCAAAAAGCGGAAACATCGCCGGAACAGTATATGACGGAACAGGCGCAACCGTGCCGAATGCCTCCGTGGTGGCGAGAAACATCGCCACGGGCGTGGAAACCTCAACCATTTCCACTTCGTCCGGCCAGTATCGGATTGCCAACCTGCCCATAGGAACTTACTCTCTTTCGATCACTGCCGGCACCTTTGCTCCGGCTCAGACACTAATATCCCAGTCGTGCTCAACCAAACCGTTACCTCTAATGCAACGCTTCAATTACAACGGACTTCGACAACCGTGGTGGTGAACGAAGCAGGAACGGCCATCGATACGACGACAGCCCAAGTCCAAAGCACTTTCGATTCGCGCCAGATGCAGGACCTTTATATTGCAAGCGGAACCTCGGGAGTGATCAATCTTTCCCTCCTGAATG
>JBJMGL010000443.1:0-11928 GCA_045807985.1 Bryobacteraceae bacterium | reverse complement strand
TAAGCGGCTGTCTTGAATTGTCCGGCGTCCATCGCTTTTTGAAAAGCGTGGAAGTCGTGCTGTGTCAGTTCGGCATAGTCCATGCCGTATTGGGTAATGGCTTTGACGACCTTCCCAGACGAGCCGATATATCCTTTGATCTTGAGGGCATCGCCGGAGCGTGCGTGCCCTCTTGCCAGCAACTCGCCCGCAATAACGGCCAAGCTGCTTAGGCCATTGCCTCGTAGAGTTCGGAGATCCACAGACCCTTTGTGGTCGTTTAACTGCCGAACGAGAAAGTCCCGCCCGTCGATACTGGTCCAGCCTAAAAGAAAATCTGACAAGGGCTGAATTTTGCGTTGGCCTTCGACCACACGCTTAGCCTGATGATCGTACAGGTTCTGCTGTAGATACGGCTCGTAGGCGGAGGGGACCTCCTGTTTGATTTGCAGGAATAGTGGATCATGTCCACCATTGCCGATCATTAGGGTTACGTAGTTGCGCAGACCTACACTTCCTGTTCCGGCCACTTTAAAGGCGACATCAATAGGGTGGAAAAAATTGAAAAGATGGACGCGTTCCGGCGGAAGCGATTGGCGATACACGTCTAATGCCGCTAATACTTTTTGCCGTTTTTCGCTGGGTAATCTCCATAATTGACCGTCGATATTTCGGAAGCGGATATGTCCTCTGATGTCCTGTTGGGTATAGCGCTTTAAGAGATCTAGGGGTTGCGCGCGTTCCGCCTGCTGCCAGGCCGCGGAGATTGCTTTTGCGCTTTTTACCCGGTGGATGATGTGCCGAGCGGCTACCAAGATTGGTTCTTCCGCAAGGACTTCGATCGTGGCGCAATAACTGTCAACAAATGATTCGACCGCGCCTTCACAAGCCGCTTTGTCGCCGTCGGATTCCAGGCCGGCCAGGACGATGCTTGCCGCCATGCGTTTTACATCCCATTCCCAAGGACCGGCGTTGGTTTCATCGAAGTCGTTGAGATCGAATACCAAGCGCCCGTCCGGCGCTCCGTAACACCCCAGGTTCTGAACGTGCGCATCCCCGCATAGCTGGACGGTGATGCCGGTATGAGGCTGACTGGCAAGATCGGCCGCCATGATTTGCACAGATCCACGGAAGAAGGTGAACGCGGAGGTGGCCATCCGCTTATATTTCAGGCACAGTAATCCGGGAACACGCCCCTTGGCGGCAGCGTGCAGAATCTCCATGGGATTTACGCTACGCTTACGCGTGTATAGGAGACCCAGCTTACCCCGACCGAGGTGCTTTCGCTGTTCATACCCCCATTGCAGCCGTTCTTTTTTGCTTTTTACTTCCGTATTGGATACAGGATGTGAATCGTCGGGCATGTGTTACCCCACATCTCAAATACAATAACAGGAACCAGGAGTTAATGTTCGCTTCCGTAAAAGACCGTAGCGCGGTGTCATTGGATATTCAAGGGTAGCGCGATAGGCTGGTATTGTGCATCGTTTGTGGTACCGGACTGCGCTTGCCTTCGCTCTCGTAGCCGTTCTCTCCATCATTTGTTCGCCGGTTCTTCATGCGCAGAAGCGAAAGCGCAAGGATGAGGAACCCAAAACGCAGGTTTTGCCGTTACCGCGAGAGCTGCCGATGGTGCTGGAAGCAGATACCCGGGGGTTGGATTTTCATGTTTCGCCGCTCTTGAAAACAGGCGGGCTTGCGGCGCAAATCCGCCGGAGTTTAACGGATCTGCTGCGCGACACGCACGGGGAAACCATCGTGAAGCTGCGGGCGTTTGTGTCAGGCGTGGGGGATGCCCGGCGCGTTGCAACGGAGGTGAGCGAATTATTCAGCAGCCGCAAGGTGCCGCTTCCGGTTCTGACAATTCTTCAGGTGGGGGGATTAGGAGAGGATCTGGCGCAAGTCGAAATCGAGGCTGTGGTCTCGACACCGCGCACGCTGAACCCAAATGGTTTGGTTTTTCTTTCCGGCCAGACGGGCAATTCTCTTTCCGAGGCTTTGGAAGGGCTGCAAAAGAGCGCTAAGACCGCGTCTACCACTTCCGAGCAGATTGTCAGCTGCACCTGCTTTCTGTCACGGGTCGAGAGCGGCTTGCGAGAACGTGGGGCAGTGCAAAGCATGTTTCCGAAGGCGGCGGTAAACGTGGTGCAGGCGCTGCGAGATCCCCCAAACAACACGACTATGTGTGAGGCAATTGGACAGTTAGGCAGTATATCCACAGAAGCTCCGTTGTTGTTGATGAAAGAAGCCCGCGCCAGCATTGTGCGTTCGCCTAGACTGGTGTTCACAGGACTTCAGCTTACGTTTGGCAGTTATCTGGATGATGCGCGGGAGGCGTTTCACCGGCTTCAGCGAGCCGCTTCGGTGGTGGAAGGAGCCGATTCAACGGTTCAATTGAATGCATTCTCACTTGATTTGACGTCGGGATCGGCTTTGCGCAAGAGCACTTCCGCGCCACCTAGCACTTTCACCACGCAGATTGTAGAAGGACTGCCCGCCATGGACGCTTCGGCAGGGATTGAGGCGGTGCTGGTACCGCCGGACAAAGGTGCTAGTCAGTAAAGCCGACGTACAAGTTTGTTCTTTATCTACGTTACATTGTCGATTTATCCCGTGCAAGCCATGGTATGAGGGCTTTGAATTTACTTGCTCGGGGTCGGTTGGGATTGCATCCGGTGATCCCCGCCCATGGCAGTTATAGACCCTTTGGAGAGCGGCCCTAAGGAGAGTTGCAGAACTTCTCCGCTTTCCCAAGAATTTGCGCCGGGGAGGACGGGCGGTGGTTGTATATCGGCGCGATCCTGTTTTTCCTGCTCGGTGGAAACATTGAAGCGCTTGTCGCGGTCGGCAATCATTTGTTGATTGATCTGTCCATCGGCGGTGAAGCCCATCATTAATAGCGGGTGTCCCGTGGGGAGAGTTCTTCCCGTGTCGGTGTTCCAGGTGTGCCAAGTTTTTCCGTAGGTGCTGGCGGCTTTTTCCATAAAAGCGTGCTCGGCGGCCTTTGGTACTCCTGGCGCGATCAGTTCGCCGCTTTTTACCTCATAGTTATGGCTGTGCCAAAGTTTCTTTTCATCGGCGGGGAGCGTTCCGTAAGCGTTCCGGCTAATGATGTATTCCACGCCCATCAGCTTGGAATTCTTGCTGTTGCCATCGAAAATGACGCACTGAATCAGGTCTTCATTTAAAACGGAGCAGTAATGATGCGCTTCCATCTGGCCTTTCCTGTTGCCGTTATAGAAATGAAAACCGTCCAGGTAAACGTTTAAGGCGTCAATAGGCGCTTTGTTCTGAAGAACAGCAGTGCCGGTTTCGAGCATACGGGTTTTTGCCGACTCCTCCGCACCGGGAGATTTTACGTAGGAACCGGTATTCTTTCCGCCGCATGCGGATAGAAGCAGGATGAGGAGGAACGTCGTGAAGATGTTTTGTTTCATATCTTTGGCTGCTGTTTTTCCCTGGACAAAGATTTGAGATCAATTGTTGCATCCGACGAAATACTTGCGGAATGGCATGATGCGGAGGTGTCCTCCTTTCAAAAGCTTTTGCTTTCTTGCCTTTTACTGTGTTTAGTTTCCGGTTGCCAGCGACCACCGGGCAAAGCGGAAACAGCTGATAAACTTCCTTCCCTTCTTGCGGAGGAGTGGAACTATGAACTGAAGACGAATCCGGAGATGGCGACGGCTTATGGCGACCCGCGATTTAATACAGAGCTTTCCGACTACTCACCGGCGTTTCATAAGAGAGATCTGGAGCAGAAGCGAGCGTTTTTGAGGGAGTTTGAGGCGATTTATCCGCAAAATTTGACAAAATCTGAGTCTTTGAACCGGACATTGATGATTCGGCGATTGCGAACGCAGATCGGCGAGATCCAAATGAGGAAGTGGGAGATGCCGATTGATCAGTTCAATGGTGTTCATCTCCAACTGGCGCAATTGCCCTCCAACACACGCTTTAGCACCATCAAGGATTATGAAGATTACGTCAGCCGTTTGCGCCAGTTCCCTCGCGCGTTCCGGCAAATTGAGGAAACTCTGCGCTTGGGTATGAAGGACAGTCTCATGCCGCCTCGTTACCTTTTGGAGAAGACCCTTACACAAGCGCAAGGAATCGCTGATGCTCAAGAGAGTACAAGTTCGTTTGCCGCTCCCGTGCAGAAGTTTCCTTCGACTGTTTCATCTGATGCGCAGAAGCAGCTTCGGGCGGAGGTGCTGCAGGCCATTGAACAGGAGGTCAGGCCAGCGTATCGAGAGTTGGCGCAATTCCTACAAGCGACTTATGCTCCCCTTGGGCGCTCGGAGCCGGGCGTTTGGGCCATTCCTCATGGAGACGCCTATTACCGGCAGCAGATTCGTGTGATGACGACTACGGAGTTAACGCCGGAACAGTTTCATCAGATTGGTTTGCGGCAGGTGCAGGAGATTGAACGCGACATGCTGGCGCTGGCGCGAAAACTAGGTTTTCAGGATCTGCGTTCGTTTCATGATTCGATTCAGACAAATCGAAAGCTATACGCAATATCGGGTGAACAGGTTTTGCGCATTTATGCGGATCATGTACACGACATGCGGGCGAAGATGCCGGAGTTGTTCGGCCATCAGCCTAAAACTCCGCTGGAGGTCGTGCCGATGGAAGCGTTCCGGGCGAAGGAGAGCGTACCTGCCGATTACAGCCCCGGTTCGGCTGACGGCAGCCGTCCAGGACGTATCAATGTGAATGAGTATGACCCGACGCATCGCCTTACTTTGAATATGGAAGCAATTGCTTATCACGAAGGTATTCCCGGGCACCATCAGCAGTTTGCGCTGGCACAGGAGATGACTGGACTGCCTGAGTTTCGCAAATTTGCGGAGTATAACGCGTTTTCGGAAGGGTGGGCGCTTTACTCCGAGCGGCTTGGAAAAGAAGTTGGGTTTTACGGTGATCCGTACAACGAGTATGGACGATTGGAGAATGAGATGTGGCGGGCGGTCCGGCTGGTGGTTGATACGGGCGTGCATTACAAGCATTGGACGCGGCAGCAAATGGTGGACTTTTTTCACGCTCATACGGCCATGGATGAGCCGAATGTGCAGACGGAGGTGGACCGCTATATTGCGTGGCCCGCGCAGGCGCTGGCTTACAAAGCGGGCCAGATTAAAATTCTGGAGTTGCGCGAGCGGGCGCGCCGCGAGTTAGGGAGCAGGTTTGATGTGCGCGCGTTTCATGACGCAGTGCTGGCAAATGGGGCGGTACCGCTGGACGTGCTGGATGAGCAGATCACGGCGTGGATTGGGGAGCAGAAGAAGGCGCAATAAGAAGCTTGTCCCTTGCAACAATTAGGGGCTTTGCTTCGTCAGTTACTTTAATATTATGCGGAATCGTTGTAACCATTGCGAATGAGTAAGTCGCCTACAGTTCGTCTGCTGCTTGGTTTGCTGATTACTCTGGCGGCCGTTGCGTTCTTCTCCTGGTATTCGCTCCGGCAACTGGCTGGTTTACGGCAGTTGCAACGGCAGACGATTGATCTGAACCGGCATGATTCGCTTTTGTTGCTGCAAGTTCAAAATGATCTGAATGCGGTCGGCTTAAAACTTCGCGATATGGTGCAGGCGCCTGGAGCTTCGAGCATCAGCCAGTATCAGGCGGAGTTTGAGCAGTTGCGGTCTGATCTGGAGCAGTCTATTAAGGATGAGGTTGCTCTGGCGCCTGTAACGCGGCGTCCCGCTGCCAAGGAGCAGCTGATTCGCAGCCTGCAAACGCTGCGGCGAACCTCGGACGAAGTGTTCAAAAACGCAAAAGAGGGCAATGATACAGCAGCCAGGAGATTGGCTGCTACCCAGCTTTCGGCTGAACAGGTGAGTCTTGCTTCGCTGGTTTTGCATCTGCTGGAACGGAATAATGAGGCAGAAGAAGCAGCGGACCAAAAGATTTCTTCCATTTACAAGCGGGGCGAGCGGGATATTTACGTTTTTCTGGCGGCGATAATGATCGCGATTGTAGTGACCAGCTCGTATCTGATTTACTCGAACCGGCAGATTTTCAACAGGTTGGAGTCGCTGTCCCATCAACGCCGGGTTTTGGCAGGACGGTTGCTTACTGTGCAAGAGGAGGTGCTGCGCTCGGTTTCCCGTGAGCTGCATGATGAATTTGGACAGATTCTGACGGCAGTTGCGACGATGCTGGCGCGTGCCGAGCGAAAGGGCGTGCCGCCGGATTCCCCACTCAGAACGGAATTGAGTGAAGTCCGCCAGATTACCCATAACACCCTCGAAAGGATGCGCAGCCTTTCGCAGATGCTGCATCCGGCTGTCTTGGACGACTATGGCTTAGCTAAGGGTATCGAATGGTACGCGGAGGTGTTCCAGCGGCAAACCGGTATTGTCACGAAAGCGATTGTGGAAGGGATTCCCATTCGCATTACAGGGCAACCCGCCACCAATTGTTTTCGTATTATGCAAGAGGCATTAAATAATGCCGCTAAACACTCCGGGACAAAACAAGCGGAAATTCATGCGGTTTTCCGGCCAGACAGCCTGACTCTGAGCGTCAGGGATTTTGGGCATGGTATTCCTCCCGCTAAGAAGGGCGATAAACCCGGACTGGGGCTGATCGCCATGCGGGAACGCGCCGAGCTTTTGAATGGAAAACTGCAAGTGATCTCGACTCCGAACGCGGGAACAACAGTAACAATTACTATGCCGCTGCCGCCCGATGAGAACACGAGTGAAGCGGCAGAAGAGCAACATATGGGAGAAGTGATAAGTGGAAATTATGAGTGAAGCTATATCGGTATTGCTGGTGGATGATCATAGTCTGGTGCGTCGAGGCTTCCGGCGGATTCTGGAAGATGAGGAAGGCATGCAGATCGCCGGAGAAGCCAGTAATGGCGTGGAAGCGATTCGCCTGGCGTATGAGTTGAAGCCGAAAGTGGTCGTGATGGACCTTTCCATGCCGGAGCTTGACGGAGTGCAGGCGACCAAGGAGATTGTCAAAAATCTGCCGGGCACGGAAGTGCTCATCCTCAGTATGCATGCCGAGGATAACTATGTGCGTAATGCTTTGGATGCGGGCGCGAAGGGTTATCTGCTGAAGAGCGCTATTGATGTGGATTTGGTGGGGGCGATCAAGGCAGTTTCGGAGGGCAAGCGGTTTATCGGTTCAGGGTTGAAGTATGTGGCCCATGAACAGGATGATGAACTGAACCGGCTGACCGGACGCGAGAAACAGGTGTTGCAACTGATTGCGCAAGGCAAGTCTAATAAGGAGATTGCGAGTCTGCTGGAGTTAAGCGTCAATACGGTTTCTGTTCATCGCGCCAATTTGATGGAGAAAATGAACATTCACCGGACTGCGGAACTGGTTTTATTTGCGATTCGCAAGGGGCTGGTTGCTCCGCAGTAATTCGAGACTCTGTCTGTAAAGCGCCTTACGGACAATGGCAGGATACCCGGTGTGCTGCCGGGAGCGAACCATCTAAAGCCGGAATGCAGTGGCCGTGAGGATCTAGGTCTGGGTGGCCCAGCTTAGCGGCGATTCTTTCCTCGAATTTTTCAGAAATGAAGTGCTCCAGCCGCTCGGCTTCGTCATGCAATTCCTCGATCGGATAATCGAGAACCTCGAAAAGAAACGTCTCAATTAAGCGATGATGCCGCACGATTTCCAGGGCACGCTTCCTTCCCAATTGAGACCAACGGACACCGCGATGAGATTCGTACTCTACCAAGGGGGCCGTTGCGGAGGCTAATTTCTGAAGCATGTTGGTGATCGAAGCAGGAGCAACCTGCAGCCTCTCGGCAAGTTCCTTGCTCCCCACGCGGCGCTGCTCTGCGCCGCCTAGGGCGAAAACTGCTTTCAAATAGTCGTCCACAGATTCGCTGCCGACCTTTTTGTGCGCTGTTTTGCGATGCCCATGAGTTTTAAGATTTATCTTGCCTTCTTTGCTATTTTAGGTGAACCTAATTATTTAGGTGAGCCTAATTATGTTGCTTTGCCGATTGCCCTCCTACTTTCCGGCTCCTCTTGCCATAGTTCTGGCTTTTGCTATGTTTTTACCCTCCCGTGTCTTCGGGCGAACGCAGGTGTCCGACCTGCATATTGTGATTGAAGACTCCTTTGGAGCGGTACTCCCAGATGCTTCTGTCACTCTGTTTTGCGAGGGAAGCGGCGTCCTGCAGGCAAAAGCCGACGGGAATGGAGCAGTCAGCTTCGATAGTCTGTCAACGCCATTCTGCACGATAAAGGTAAAAGCCGAGAGCTTCGGCGAAATGAGCAAGACCGTTCGGCTAGGTGGGGGGCCTATTCAAATTGAACTTCAACTGGCGCCGAAAGGCGCAAAAACTGAAATCGAAGTCCTGGCAGGCAGGGATGAGATCGAGCAGACAATAACAGCAGCGCAGGGGATACTCAACGATCAGCAGATTGCGCAAATTCCGGTGTTTAATCGAGCGACAGGGTTTACTGATATCTTGACACGAACCACGCCGGGAGTCGCCGCCGATGCAAACGGATTTGCGCACCCGCTCGGCGAACACGCGGATACTTCAATTTCGCTCGACGGCCAGCCTATCACTGATCAGCAGGCTAAGATTTTCTCCAACCAGATCGACCCCAATATCATCCAGTCTCTTACTGCGACAACCGGAGCACCGGCAGCGGAGTTTGGGGATAAAACCAGTCTTGTTGTAAGCGTAACAACCAAATCAGGTTTAGGGCGAAAGCCTTCTGGATTCCTGGCGAGCGAGTACGGAAGCTTTGGAACCTCCGCCGGGAACCTGGGCCTATCCGCCGGCGGCAAACGATGGGGAAATTTCCTTGCGCTGAATGTCAATGGTTCGGGCCGCTTTCTCGATTCGCCAGAGTTCTATCCTTTC
Organism: Bryobacteraceae bacterium; assembly: GCA_045807985.1. Classification (GTDB taxonomy): domain Bacteria; phylum Acidobacteriota; class Terriglobia; order Bryobacterales; family Bryobacteraceae; genus Bog-105. The sequence continues at coordinate 3,097 of JBJMGL010000443.1, read as the reverse complement.
CACGACCACGGCAATAGCGGCGGCGTCTTCGACCGCCTCGATTGGCAGCCGCGGGAAAAGGACTTATTGCACCTGAATCTCTCGCTGGGCCGTTCCTGGTTCCAAACACCCAATAGCTAAGATTCCGCGGCGCTCGGGCAGGAACAGCGCAGCCAGATCCGCAATGCAAATGCCGCCTTCGGGTGGAACCATGTCTTCACACCCGAGCTGCTGTTTTCCTTTACGCCTTTTTACCGGCATGATGAGTCACAGTATTTCCCGTCGCGCAATCTCTTCGCCGATACACCGGCAACACTTGCGCAGAACCGTACACTGACGAATACAGGCTTCCGCGCGGAAGCACAGTATGTACGTGGACCCCACACAGCGAAAGTCGGCAGCACATACTGGCATACGCTGCTTCATGAGCGCTTTTCGGTGGGGCTTACTGATCCGCTCTATAATGCCGTGTGCCTGGACAGATCAGGCGCTCCTGTTACCGCCTTGAGCATTCGCAGTAAGGAGGCTTGCTCTCCGGCGGGCCTTCAGGCCAACCCCGATTTTTTGGTGCAGTTGCTGCCCTACGATCTGAGCCGTGGCGGAACGCTCTACGGCTTCAATAAATCGGCAGGGATCACCGAAGCAGCTTTCTATGCGCAGGATGAAATCAGATTCCGCGATTTTACTGTGAGCGCGGGCTTGCGCTACGACATCTACAACGGCCTGAGCCGGGGGCGGCAACTACAGCCCCGTCTCGGAATCGGTTGGCGTGCTCCGTGGAGCCGCACGCTTCTCAGAGTTTCCTATGCGCGGCTTTATGAGACGCCTTATAACGAGAATCTTATCTTCGCGAATGAATCCGGACAGGATTCATCGAATGCCAATCCCTTTGGCAGCTACCGCTCAGAGCCAGTACGTCCGGGCACGCGGAACCAATTCAATGTGGGGCTTGAACAAAAGTTTGGCAGACATCTGGCCGTGGATGCTGACTACTACTGGAAGTTTACGGACACGGCCTTTGACTTCGATACTCTCTTCAATACGCCTATCACGTTCAGCGTGGCCTGGCGCAAATCGAAGATTGATGGCCTCGCCTTACGGGTGAACCTCCTTGACATGCATGGTTTCACCGCCTATAGCGTCATGGGGCATGTGCGCTCCCGGTTTTTCACGCCGGAAGTGGGCGGCTTAATTTTTAACAGTGTTCCTTCCAGCGGCGTGTTCCGCATCGACCATGGCGAGGAGTTTGAGCAAGCCACAAATATCCGGTACCAATTTCCCGCCCATCTTCTGAGAGGACACCGGCCTTGGTTTAGCGGAACGTGGCGTTACAACAGTGGCTTGGCGTTGCCAAATACCGTTCCGGTTTATACTGACGCGCTGGCGCTTACCGCCAACCAGCAGTCACAAATGGGTCTCCGCTGCGGCCAAGACTACGCTACACCCACACACGCGATTCGTGAGTGCAGCGAAGCGCAGTTCAGCGCTACTCGTATCCGAATACCAGCGTTTGGCGCTCAGAATGATGACAGAAACCCGGTGCGTGTCACGCCGCGCACGCTTTTCGATATCGCTGTTGGAGAAGACAACCTGTGCAAAGTTGAGCGCTTTACGATTGGCGTTCACTTCTCCGTGCTTAATGTCACGAACCGGGTTGCGCTTTACAACTTTCTCTCTACCTTTAGCGGCACGCATTTTGTACCGCCACGCAGCTACCAAGCCGGACTTCAACTGTCGTTTTAAGCTCTGTATACCGTATGCGGCGCAGGTATAACTACTGAACTTTTTTGGCAGCCTTGGCGTCGGTTGCAGCCTTTTTCTGGGCTTGCATCTCGCGTGCCTTGGCAAACTTCTTTTGGAAACGATCAACGCGGCCTTCCGTGTCTACCAGCTTTTGCCGACCCGTAAAAAACGGATGGCAACTGGCACAGATTTCGACACGCAAGTCGCCTTTGTGAGTAGAGCGAGTCTGGAAGGTTGATCCGCACGCGCAAACTACGTTCACTTCCTCATAGGCGGGATGAATCCCTGCTTTCATTGCTTTACCAGATCCTTTCGAATGGAAAAATTGGGGTGGAAACCTCTATTTTATCACTTTTCGGAGAAAAGCAGAAAACCCCAGACTAGCGCACGCAAGCGCATCATCTGGGGTCTCTGTTGAAGCCTTACGGCTATACTCTAGCTACGTTACGCGCGACGGGCGACCGGTCCACAGGAACTTCGGCTCGTCACTGAACGAAACCTGAACGTACGAACGGCGACTTTAAGAGTCGGCCACCTCGCGCGTGGATTGTATGCTACAGTCACTACTACCAGAATTCATTTCGACTGGACCACCTCCTTTTTCAGTGATGATTTTATTGTACAAATTGCTTTTGAAATGTGTCAACTGCTCCCGCCGTGATTGTTAAAAATTTTGAGTTGTCGCGCTTCCCTCAAGTTTTAATTTCCATTCTTGTTACGGCATTGGCTGCTCATGGTGGGCAGGGCCTTTCCTCTCCATCTACATCGGGTACCGTAAGGGAGAAGATTGCAGCTTTGCTGAACAGTTATCCGGCCGTGCAGCATGGGCGCATTGGATATAAGTTCGTCAACTTGGAAAGTGGCGAGATTTTGGCCGGACAGAACTCATCAACCTTTTTCACTCCGGCCTCCAATACCAAGCTGTACACGACTGCCATGGCGTTGGTCAGATTGGGCGCTGATTACAGGTTTCGTACCGAGGCGCGAACCAGTGGGGCTTGGACTCCGGGGCAGGCGGTTGTTGATGATTTATTGCTGATTGGCGGGGGCGATCCCAATTTATCCGGGCGCGCCTTGCCTTATTTGGTGGATTCGCCGGAAGGTGATCCTCTCCTGATTCTCAAACAACTGGCTGATCAGGTGGCGGGCACGGGTATTCGTGAGATCAAGGGCGACGTCCTTGGCGTGGACACTCGTTATCCGGGCGACGCTTATCCCGACGGTTGGACGCTTGATGACAGCGCTTATGGTTATGGCGCGCCTGTATCGGCATTGACGCTGAATGATAATACGGCAGCTCTCGTTTTACGGCCTGGTCAAGTGGGCGAGCTGGCGGAGGTCGAAGCGCGTCCGTCTTTGAGCAGTTTCGTTATTT
>JBJMGL010000442.1:0-15915 GCA_045807985.1 Bryobacteraceae bacterium | reverse complement strand
CCTGACGGAGCGCTCCCACCTGCATGTGATCAAAGTGGGGCTGATTTTCGCGGTACTCAATGGTCACCAGCAGATTGAGTACGAAGACATCACCCGCGCCATCCTCGTGGCGGACTTCTCCCGGCAGGTGGCCGTGTCCCTGGCTCCCGAATTGGGGCTGAGCCGGACGGGCAAGCTGGAAGCCAGGATTCTGTACCAGCTTCGGACCAAAGGCCCCAGCTCCCAGCGCGATCTCTGCCGCTCGCTCAACGTCTGTGCCGAGGAGATCAACCGGGCAGTGGGAGCTTTGCAGAAGGCGGAAATGGTGCGGTTGGAAGAAGTGAGCAACCGCCGCTTGATCAAGCTGGCTTCGTAAGGGTAGCGATATGACAGCACGACACCTAAGTAACTGGTCTCTTTAGACTTAGGTGTCAGTGTCGTCATGTGGGTGCAAAGAGGAGTTCTACATGTTTACCTGCGATGAATTAACGACTGAGATTGAACAAATTCTACAGAAGAAAGCGGCGGAAGCGTGCCCACCACTGCCGCTCGGATCAGAATCCCTGGATTTGAATTCACTCCTGAAGGCGGAAGCCATTCCGCAGCGTCTTCCATTAGAAGGCGCGGATAAGGAAAGCCGCGCAGCGGAGTTGCTGAACCTGATCGGCTGCCGGATGTGGTGGGAGGAGGGAGCGCTGGTGATCGGCTATTGGCCCTGCTTTGACGGACCAGAACTATGGACGGCGCTGTCGATGATCGAGGGTCCAATCACGATACGCCCTTTGACTGATCCTGAAGTGCCTGCGACGTATTGCGTCTGCCCTTTGCCCCAGAAGACCTCGGAAGAGTCCCTGGCCCAGTGGATCATGCGGAGGCGGGCTGTCCTGCCAGCATCGGTGTCAGGACATGACGACACTGACAGCTAAGTGCTTTGCTCTCAGCAGATCGGTGTCATGTCTGTCATAACCGATGAGAGCGGCGGGCTTGCGAGAAGACAGCGCTACAGTTTGAGGCTCTTTGCCAGGAGCCTCAACTCACGGAACTGTTCCCGCTCCCGTTTCAACCGCTCACGATGAAGGGTCGCCAAGATATGTGGCTGCTTCATGAGCCTTGATGCTTCCACCCGAACCGTGCCGGATGTGCCGGAGGAGTTGTAGGCGAAGCGGTAACTGTCGGCCAGCGAGTAGCCGCTGAGGACGTGTTGAACGAATGCGGATTGTTTGGCGGTGAGTGGTCTGTTAGGGTTCATACTAGTTCCGCTACTAGCGGATGACCCTAACGGTAAGCCAACATCAAGCCGCAAGATGGCCTATTAGCGCGGGTTGCAGTAAGCGAACGCGGTGAAACGTGGCTAAACCAATAAAGCCGTCAGGGTACTAGCAACGTGATAGTGCGGGCCGTACTTGGCAACGGTCGGCTAAGGCTAAAGAGTAGTACAAGACGCAAGTAAAAAGCGATAACTGATGGTTTATAAACAGCCAAAAAGCAAATACTGGTGGTTCAAGTTCACCTGGAACGGGAAGTTAATACGTAAAAGCACAAAACAGACGAACAAGCGCATAGCTGAGCAAATGGAGGCAGCGCATCGAACGGCACTGGCCAAGGGGGAGGCAGGAATAAACCAGAAGAAGCCAATACCGACTCTCCGCCAGTTTGCCGAGCAAGGCTTCCTTCCCTTTATCAGATCAACTTTCACGGCTAAACCAAAGACGCGGTCCTACTACGAGAACGGGATCAAAAACCTGTTGAAATTCGAGCTTCTCTCTGAGCAGCGACTTGACGCACTGAGCAGCGACATAGTCGCCGGATTCATAAGGCATCGGCAACAAGCTGCTGGCAAAGGCGGCAAATCTTTGCAAACTGCAAGCCTGAATCGTGAGCTTCAGGTACTGCGCCGTCTGCTTCACCTTGCCGAGGAGTGGGGCACAGTCATAAAACCTCTGCCAAAAGTGAAAATGCTTCCCGGTGAAAAGCACCGAGAGCGGGTACTGAGCGCTGAGGAGGAATCTCTTTATTTGAGCGCTGCTTCGTCGGCGGCTATGAGCCGGTATCGTGATCCCTACCTCCTGCGGGATGTGACCTTTATTCTTCTGGACTGTGGATTGCGTCCCGAAGAGTGCTTCCGGCTCCGAGTCGAGAATGTATCGGGCAGCAAGATTGAGGTACATTTCGGGAAGACAAAGAACGCCAGGAGGCGCATTCCGATGACACCACGGGTAAGAGCTGTTATTGATATGCGACTGGTTCAACTTGGAAGTGATGGCTGGCTGTTCCGGTCTGAGACTAGGAGTGGGCATATCGAGCCGTCAACCATCAGAAAGCAACATGCAACCGCCATTAAGGAAGCGAATGCTGCCCTGAAAGACGGGGAAATGGCTGGGTTCGACCTTTATACGCTTCGGCACACTTGCCTAACGCGCTGGGCACCGTACATGGACCCTTGGACATTGGCTTATCTCGCTGGCCACCGGGACATGAACGTGACTAAGAGATATGTTCATCCCCAAGAGCAACCCATTTTAGAGGCAATGGAAAGAGCCAGAAGTGTACATGGTGGGCATACTTTCAGGCATACCGAAGAAGAACTAAATGAGGGAATAGCAAAGGAAGGGACTATAAGCGGTTTAGAGTCAGCGATTTTAAATGGTGCGCCCGGAGTGATTCGAACACCCGGCCTTCTGGTTCGTAGCCAGACGCTCTATCCAACTGAGCTACGGGCGCAGCAGTTTTCAGTATATCAATAGCTTTCTTCAGCTACTCAGCTTGGCGGGCGTAGCCCTGAGTCCCCCAGAGTCAGACCCACGACGCAGTTTCGACCACTTGCTTTTGCTTTATAGAGAGCTTCATCAGCCACACGGACAAAAAGATCCGGACTCCGCTCAGAACCGTCCGACACTGTTACACCAAAACTCGCGGAAACTTGCATTTCTGCTCCGTCCACAATCATGCCGCTCCCATTCAATTTTGCCCGCATTCGCTCCGCTTGGTGGGCGGCTTGCTCTAAATCGCAGTTGGGCAGCACGACAAGAAACTCCTCGCCTCCGTAACGCCCTACATGGTCGTAAGGCCTCATATTGCCGCGCAGGCGGGCAGCCGTTTCCCGCAGAACAGTATCTCCCGCAAAGTGCCCATAGGTGTCGTTAATCTTTTTGAAGTGATCAATGTCCAGAAGAATAACGCCCACGGTTCGATGATCACGATGGCAGCGGGACAGTTCCTGCTCCAGTGCCGTAAAAATGGCAGAACGGTTCGGCAACATCGTCAGGAGATCCTTGTTCGCCCGTTCGCGCAGTTCTTCCCGTGCTCGCAATAAATCCAGTTGAAGGTCGACAATTCGCTTGCCGGCACGCAACCTGACTTGCAGTTCGTGCTCATCGAACGGCTTTACAACGTAATCATCAGCGCCGGCGTCAAGCCCCTCAACCGTTTCTCCCTTGGAACCCTTTCCAGTCAATAGAATAATGTAAGTGTATGGCTCTCTTAAGTTTTCACGTACCCGTCGGCAGACCTCAGGTCCGGTCATGTGAGGCATTTCCCAATCCAGAATTGCCAGAGCCGGAGCGTCCGGTTTGGAGAGTTCTTCCCAGGCTTCAGCCCCATTTACCGCGCTCACAATCTCATAGCCCCAGCGGGTCAAAACGCTCCGGAGCAAAGCGCGAGATGTTGCGCTATCGTCAGCTATGAGAACCTTCATCGTTTAACAGGGCTTTCCATCTCTACTAACCTCATCGCCTGTTTTGGTCAAATCATTAGTCCTAAATTCAAGAAACTATTATCTGTTCGCGTTAAGCTCTTACAAACGAAATTTCCATCCGTACTCTTTCAATATCGATCGGTCAAATCGAGCCGTCAATGATCCTCCACTTTCTAGGGGATTGGTGCTCATAGTACGAAACCGTATCCTTTATCATGGGGGTGCCAATCATTTGCATATCAAATCGAAGCTTTGTAGTAGCAGTAAAGGATCTCGAATGAATAATTCAGTACTTGTGCCCATGGTGGTAGAGCAAACTTCAAGGGGTGAACGGGCCTATGACATCTATTCCCGTCTCTTGAAGGAGAACATCATCTTTCTTGGCACCCCCATTGACGACAATATCGCGAACCTGATCATAGCTCAGATGTTATTCTTAGCGGCCGAAGATCCGGAGCGCGACATCTCCCTCTATATCAATTCTCCTGGGGGTTCTATTACCGCCGGTTTAGCCATTCTGGACACCATGCGTTTAGTCGAACCCGACATCGTTACTTATTGTCTCGGCCAAGCGGCCTCCATGGCGGCGGTTTTGCTGGCCTGCGGGACGAAAGGCAAACGCTTCAGCCTGCCGAATTCACGGATTTTGATCCACCAGCCCTCGATGAGCGGCTTAGGCGGTCAAGCTGCTGATATAGATATCTATGCTCGTGAGATTTTGCGTATGCGGCAGTCCCTTAACGAGATTCTCGCTGATGCTACCGGTCAATCCGTAGATAAAATAGCTCGCGATGTTGATCGCGACTATATCCTGGAACCTGAAGCAGCTTTGGAGTATGGCTTAATCGATCGTGTGATTGCCAGCCGTCATACTGAGTTGCAGCCAGTTCCGACTCGCTAATTTACTTGATAACCTACCACAGGGCTAACCGTCTACTATGTGGATCGGCTAGCCCTATTACATTTGGAAGTTTCTCTCATTGTTGGTATAAGTTACAGCAGAACTATTGACCTGGGATTACTCTGTAAGTTACAGTTAATGTTTTAGTTAGTCAATCTGACTTAAATAAAAAGTGCTTATTGAATGATTTTCAAAGCCCACTCAGATGTTATCCGGATTACAGTTTTAGCGACCTTTGCATTGGGGTGTTCCTCAGCGTTCTCCCGCTCGTTTCCTCTTGGCGTGTCATTTGACATGCGGGCCGTTACTGAGACTTCCAGTGCAGCCGTGGAAGCGACAGCTTTGCACTCCACCGAAGTCGAGGAACGGTTAAAACGTGCTGATGCGCATCTCAGTAATGGACGTCAGTTCTACTTTCAAGGCAATTTGGCCGGAGCGCATCGTGAATTTGATGCTGCCGTGGATGTGTTGCTGGCAGTTCCTGAATCGCTTCCGGACCACCGCCGTATTGAGCGGCGATTGGAGGAAATCTGTGATCTGATTTACCGGTTTGACATTGAAAAGCTGGGTGCCGGCCGAACGGAAGACAGCGAAGTAGCTTTCGATAAAGCTCCTATCGATGAGGTCAGCCATATGACTTTCCCGGTTGATCAGGCGATTGCCTCCAAGCTGAAAGCGGAGTTGAATCAGACTGCTTCGGGTATTCCCCTGGAATTGTCCGATCCGGTTCTGAGCTATGTGCATTATTTCTCGACAGATCGTGGCCGTGCCATCTTATTGGCTGGATTTCGCAAGTCCGGCCGTTATCGGTCTCTGATTCAACGTATTTTCGCCGAAGAGGGTGTTCCAGAAGAACTGATCTATTTGGCGCAAGCGGAATCAGGCTTTCTGCCGCGTGCGCTGTCCAATAAACGAGCAGTGGGAATGTGGCAGTTTATCGCTGGAACCGGCTCTGATTATGATCTCGTCCACACCACCGCCTTTGACGAGCGGTTTGATCCTGAAAAAGCTACGCGCGCTGCGGCAAAGTTCTTAAAAGATCTTCATGCGCGTTATGGAGACTGGTATCTTGCCATGGCCGCTTATAACTGTGGTGCTGGCGCGGTTGATCGCGCGGTGGAACGCACCGGCTATGCGGATTACTGGGAGCTACTGAAGCGGCACGCGCTGCCTAAAGAAACAGCCAGCTATGTCCCGATCATTGTAGCTATGACCATCATGGCTAAAAACCCGCAGGACTATGGTCTAGATAACATTGATTTAGATGCTCCTTTGGAGTACGATTCCATTCAGCTCTCGGCATCCACGAATCTGAATCTAGTTGCGGATGCGACAATGCAGCCGCTCTCCGTGATTCGCGATCTAAACCCTTCTTTGCTGAAGATGGTTGCTCCAGCGGGTTTTCAAATTCATATTCCAAAGGGTTCTGCTACTGCTACCCAAGCCGCTCTTGAGTCAGTACCGGCCGAAAATAGAACTGCCTGGAGATTGCACCATGTTGAAACAGGCGATACGCTTGAAGCAATTGCAAAAGCATATCATCTGCCAGCCAACCGTATAACCGCCGTTAATCAGCTTTCAAGTTCGCTGGATAAGGGTAATACTCTGTTGATTCCGGCTGTTTATCATGAAGAGGTTCGGCAATCCCGTTCTTCGAAGTTTCGCAATTTCCGGACTCGCAACTCAGGCATGACAGCAACAGTCAGAAAAGCTTCGGCTACCCGTTACGGAACGCATATCTCGGCTTCCAGACGTATCTCCGCTCCCATTATGGTTCGTAGAAGCGGTATTCATTCTACAGCGTTTGCTCGCTAGGCGTTATTGCGGAATACGAGTTCCTAGGCTTCTCTCCGCTGATTTTTATAGCTTTTGAAATCATTTTGTTGCTTCTGACATCTCGAACGTAGTGAAAGATGTGAAAGGAGGAGAGCATGACTTCAGATTACTGGTTACTGCCAGTTGATAAAGACGACGATTTCGAGCATGAGGATGAGCATGTCGAAAGAGAGTCCGATAGAGATGAATACGGAGATGAGGACGATGATGAAGAGATCGATGAAGGATCTCCATCGCGTTCAACAGCTCAATCGGAGGTAAGCGAACTGCACCGCCATACGGGTTCTAGCTATTCTTCTTCGCAAGAGGGGAATGAGGGAGCAAAATCTGAGCCAAGCGCAAAAGAATCTTCCTCTGAGGCTTCCTCCCAACTGGAGAGCACTCAAAATGGGGACCAAGCGGATAAGAAGCCATTGAAAAAAACTCCATCGGCAAAGAAATCTGTGTCTAAGAAAGCCTCAGCGCGACAACCCTCGTCTGCGTCAAGCAGCAGCAAGCGCAGCAGTAGCGCGCCAAAGAAATCCGAACTGGCGAAGACATCGAGCGCTTCGAAAAAAACGTCAAAGCAGGCTCCTAGCAAAAAGCAAGCCACTCAAGCAGGAAAATCCACAGCGGCAAAGAAAGTAGCGCCGAAGCAGGCAGCAGTTAAGAAAGCCGCACCGAAGAAGGCTGTAGCAAAAAAAGCTCCACCGAAAAAGACCGCTAAGAAGAAGCGTTAGGCTCTGAATTCGGGGCTAGGCACAGCCGGTAGCTGGACTATGCCTAGCCTGCTCCTGAAACAGGCGCTCAGGCTTTGCGAACAGCAGAGCGGCAGCGCTCAAACAACTCCAGTAATGAATCGGCATATTCTTCGCTGGACCGTTGCCCTTTTCCGGCAAAGCCGGCAGTGGGGGTTCCCTTTCCATAGCCGGTCGTTACCGCAATAAATTTCATCAACTCAAGCGCTATCTCGTCTGTGTTCTTTGTATCGTGCTTTTCTGTCGTCTCTTCGGGCATAGCTGAAAGTTTGTTCCTCCTTATTTTCGCATTCGCTATCCTGGCACTTCCGGCCTATGCCCATACGCGCCCGCAAGCTAATCCGAAAGATGCGAGGCGGAGCGCAAGCCCATTTGATGGAAGCTGAGGACAGCAGCTTCTATGTCGTTAAATTTACGAACAACCCACAGCACCGCCGTATTCTTATCAATGAATGGCTGGCCGGAGCCTTCCTGCGATACCTCCAAATCCATGTGCCGGATACGGCAATTATCGAGTTAACAGAAGACTTTCTCGCGGATAACCCTGACTTATACCTTTCCATCGGCTCGAAAAAAGAACCAATCCCGGCAGGCCTCCATTTCGGTTCCCGGCTGGCAGTACATCCCGACCGGGTTGCCATTTATGATTTTCTTCCTGACAAATTGCTCATGAAAGTTGAGAACCGGGCGGACTTTCTCGGGATCTTAGTTTTTGACAAATGGATTGGCAATGCCGATTCCCGGCAAGCCGTATTCTTCCGGGCGCGGGCGAAAACCTGGACCCCTCTAAAGGGCGAATCGCCCGCGCGAGTAGGTTTTTTTGCTCATATGATTGATCATGGCTTTGCTTTCAATGGAGCAAGCTGGGAATTTCAAGACTCACCGATTCAAGGATTATACTTTCGCACTTCCGTCTATGATGAAGTGCGTTCCCTGGACTCCTTTCAGCCTTGGCTTTCCATTGTGGAAAACTTTCCGGTTGAGGTGATTGACGCAGCATGGAAGCAGATTCCCAGCGTTTGGCTCGACGGAGACGAGGATCAGTTAGAGAGATTACTTGAAAACCTTCTCAAACGGAGAACGCAAGTAGGAACGCTCGTTTCCGAGGTACAGCGGAAACGCGCTACTGCTTTTGCAAATTGGCGTTAATTTCACCCGTTACCTCCCTAGCAGTGGCAGGCGCCAGCAAGATACCGTTTCTATGATGACCATAAGCAAGATACAGTCGGGTGGAGTGCCACGATCCTAGCTGCAACTGTTCTCCTCCGGGCCGGAAGCCAACCCATGCCTCTGAAGGAATTGTCTCAGCCAAGTGTGGAAAGACGAAACCGGCCTGCCTGCTTATCTGATCTGTAACCGCTCGGCTAATCTCGCGGTTGAACCCCACATGCTCTACTGAGGCGCCGGCGATCATCAGCCCGTTCGCGCGTTGTAGAAAGTAATAACCTCCATGCCGAACGATGGTGGTACAGGTCTGCTCAGGCTGACGATACCCAATTAACTGCCCTTTGATGGGTTCCGCGCTTGGCAGATTCGGCACGCCATTCACATGAAGCTGACTGCTCCAAGCTCCGGCGGCAACAACCGCTGCCCTGTATCCCGCGCTGCCCTGCTCCGTTTCAACTGCCACACCGTCCTCTCTCACGCCAAGACGTTGCACTTCACAATGCTCTTCGGTGCGAACGCCGCGTTTCTGACAGGCAATCTTTAAGGCGCTGACAATTTCACGCGGATTGACAATGGCATCATCGGGGTAGAAACGCGCTCCGGTCAGACCTTCGGTCCTGAGGCGAGGCCAAAACGCAGAAACTTGCGAAGGCTCCAGCGGTTTTGAATGGATTCCTAACGTACTTTGCCGGTGTGCTCGTTCGTGCAGCGCTTCTAACTCTTCCACCGAAAAAGCTGCATCCAAAGCGCCACACTCTTGAAAATCGATGGAAGTCGCGGACTCTGCCTCAAGCTCCTGAATAAACGACCGGTACTCCCGCCGTGATTGAATCGCCAGCTCAGTCAGGCGGGATGAGGCATCAAACTCACCACCCGGCGCCAACATACCCGCACCCGCCCAACTTGCCTCACCGCCAATTGCGCTCTTATCGAAGACGGTAACTCGCCAGCCTGACTGCGCCAGCCGCCAAGCAATGGATAGCCCAATAATGCCGCTGCCGGCAATCGCAATCGAAAAGCTTCGCGGTACGGGACCGCTAAAGTTCACACCGCTTCCTGCAAGGGTTCAGGCTCAACACTGCTAGACTTCTTTACCACTTCGAGAAATGCCTTAGCGGCGTGACTAAGAGCGCGCCTCCCCGGATAAACAAGCCGGATTTTGCGTTCGGCGCTCAGTTCTTTCACTCGAATTTCATGAAGCATCCCCTGCTTAATCTCCTGCTCCACGCACATCCTGGGGAGAAACGCTACACCCTCATTATGCTGTACTAAACGTCGGATGGTTTCAACGGTTGGCATCTCGACATCCATATTCAGCGGCACTTTATGCCTCTGAAACTCACGAATGACGACATCGCGGTAAGGGGAAAGAACATTGTGCGCAATGAAGGTCTCCATATCCAACTCTGCAATAGAGATCTCATCGCGGTGCGCAAAGCGATGCTCCGGCGAAACAACTAAGGCTAGCCGGTCAGTGTAGATGACTTGCGAAGACAGATGCTCATCAGCCGGATCATAGCTAATGACTCCCAGTTCAAGCTCCCCGTCCAATAACTGAGACGGAATTTTGCTCGATTCTGAACGACGCACCTGTACTTTTACTTTGGGAAACATCCGCCGGTACTGCTCAATATGTTGAATAAGATACAGGCTTGTGCTCTCGTTAGCGCCAATCACCAACCTGCCCGCGTAATTATCTTTCAATTCACGCAAGGCATTTTCCAAGTCAGACTCTAGATTTTGAAATCGCCGGGCGTACTCCAATACAACTCGACCCGCATCCGTCAATAACAGTTCGCGGCCAGACCGATCAATTAACTTCTCTTTTAGATCGCTCTCAAGTCGTTGAATCGCTATTGAGATAGCAGGCTGAGTACGTAGCAGCTTTTCACCGGCTCGTGAAAAGCTGCGCTCCGTCGCAACTGTCAGAAAGACCTTTAAAGGATAGAGTTCCATAACGCCCACCCACCTAGGCGTTTATCTTATTATAATAACTTATACGGGATTGCATCAGTATAAATTTGCATAATTAAGATAGTTCAATTTACGATGAGGTGAATCCCTCTTCCAGGAGTATAGATTGAATCGAGTTTACATATTTGACACAACACTTCGCGATGGTGAGCAATCTCCTGGATGCAGCATGACAACACCGGAAAAGCTCGAAGTCGCCGGCAAGCTCGTGGATCTTGGCGTCGATATTCTTGAAGCTGGGTTTCCGATTGCTTCCGAGGGTGATTTCGAGGCAGTTGGCGCGGTCAGCCGTCAGTTTCCTTGGGTTCAGGTCGCTGCGCTGGCGCGCGCCTGTACGGGCGATGTGGAGTGTGCGGCGAAAGCACTCGAACGCGCGAAACGTCCACGAATCCACACATTTATTGCAACCAGCGATATTCACCTTAAGTACAAGCTCAGGAAAACTCGCGAGCAGATGCTGGATGACGCAGTGGCGGCTGTAACGCTAGCCAGAAACTATACCGATGATGTCGAGTTTTCCGCCGAGGACGCCACGCGCACTGACTGGGACTTTCTGGAACAGGTAAGCAAAGCAGTAGTGGAAGCCGGGGCCCGTACTGTTAATCTGCCTGACACCGTAGGCTACTCCGTTCCTGAAGAGTACGGTGCCCTCATTGGCCGCATGGTAAAAGCCATGGGAGACCGTGCCACCATTAGCGTACACTGTCACGATGACCTGGGTCTGGCGGTGGCCAATTCGTTAGCCGCTATTCAGGCAGGCGCAAGACAAATAGAATGCACAATTAACGGCATCGGCGAACGGGCAGGTAATGCCGCTCTGGAAGAAGTGGTCATGGCGCTAAGGACTCGTCAGGACCGTTTGCCGTTCGAGACCAAAATCCAGACGGAAAAACTTTTCAGCGCAAGCCAAACCTTGACTAAGTTCATTGCCTTTGGTCCGCAGCCCAATAAAGCGATTGTTGGGGAGAATGCCTTCGCGCATGAAGCCGGTATTCACCAGGATGGTTACCTTAAGGAAAAATCAACTTACGAGATCATTTCTCCCGCCAGCGTAGGGGTTCCTGAAAGCCGCCTGGTGCTCGGAAAACATAGCGGACGCCATGCTCTCAATCAACGAGCCCAAGATCTCGGCTTCAAGCTGTCGCGCGAGGAACTCGATCAGGTTTACCGGCAGTTTACTTCTTTGGCGGACAACAAGAAAGGGCTCAGGAACGACGAGATCCTGATTTTGGTCAACAATGTCGTTCAACAAAGGGCCGTTCCCCAACCTGAGCCAGCGCACGAAGCGGTCGCAAACCGATGAAGCTGAACGTCTTGGCCTTGCCGGGCGATGGGATCGGCACCGAAGTTACTGCTGAAGCGCTAAAGGTATTAAAAGAAGTAGCAGTCTTATACGGGCATGACTTGTCTTTGAGTGAAGGATTGTTGGGTGGAGTCGCTATTCATCGGACTGGCACGCCATTTCCGGACGAAACACGAGAATTGGCTCTGAAGGCTGATGCAACGATCATGGGCGCGGTGGGGCTTCCGGAATTCGATAATGCTCCGCCCGAGAAGCGCCCGGAGCGGGGATTATTAGGAATCAGAAAGACCCTTGCGGTGTTCGCAAATCTGAGGCCGGTACGCTCTTACAAAGCACTTGTTAACTCATCGCCTTTGAAGAATGATCTGGTGGATGGCGCGGATATGATTATTGTCCGCGAGTTGACCGGCGGTCTTTATTACGGAACACCACGCGGTATTTCCGGCAATGGGACCGAAGAACGCGCGGTGAATACGATGGTCTACACGCGGCCGGAAATTGAACGGGTATCTCACGTGGCCTTCCAATTAGCCCGGAAACGGCGCAAGCAGGTGACCAGCGTGGATAAATCAAACGTGCTCGAAAACTCGCAGCTTTGGCGGAAAGTGGTGATGGAAGTTGCCGCCGCGTATCCTGATGTGCAACTGGACCATCTGCTGGTCGATAACTGTGCCATGCAGCTAGTACTCAACCCCAAGCGGTTTGACGTCATTTTGACGGAGAACTTATTTGGGGATATTTTGAGCGACGAAGGCGCCGTACTGGCCGGTTCCATCGGCATGTTGCCGTCCGCCTCGATTGGAGACAAGCGTCCTTCGGGCGCTTCCGTTGGCCTTTATGAGCCGGTGCATGGATCGGCCCCTGACATTGCAGGCCAAGGCAAGGCAAATCCTCTGGGCGCTATTGGCTCGGTAGGAGCAATGCTGGAATATAGTTTCGGCTTGATGGACGAAGCACAGGCGGTTTATGGCGCTATTGAGAAAGTTCTCAATAGCGGAAACGTCACTGTCGATCTGAAGCCAGCCGGGAAACCCGCCAGCACAACTGGCGTGGGAGATGGGATTTGCCAAGCTCTCTCAGCGCGTAAAGCGACACAATAGTGAATAGGAAGTTTTGAAATGGGACAAAATGGATCGCTGAATAAACCGCGGACAATTATTGAAAAAGTTTGGGACAGCCATGTCGTCGTGGAACGGCCAGGGACTCCTGCTCTGATTTACATTGATCTGCACCTGGTGCATGAAGTCACCTCGCCACAAGCGTTTGCAGGATTGCGCGAACGCGGCTTAAAAGTCAGGCGTCCTGACCTGACTATTGGCACTACGGATCACAGCATCCCCACGCATGATCGTTCCCTGCCCATTCTGGACAAAGTGGCGGAAGCGCAGATTACACAGTTTGAAAAGAACTGCCGCGACTTCGGCATTCCGTTCTATGGTCCACATAGCAACAAACAAGGAATTGTCCACATCATCGGCCCCGAACAAGGTCTGACTCAACCCGGCATGACGGTGGTTTGCGGAGATAGCCATACCGCGACACACGGCGCTTTCGGCGCGCTCGCGTTTGGTATCGGCACCAGCCAGGTCGAGCACGTGTTAGGGACACAGTGCCTTTTACAAAGCCGCTCACAGACTTACGAAGTGCGGGTTGAGGGTTCGCTGAAACCCGGAGTAGGCGCAAAAGATATCATTCTGAATCTGATTTCCCGCATTGGTATTGGCGGTGGGACCGGTTGCGTATTTGAGTATGCAGGATCAGCTATCCGGTCGCTTTCGATGGAAGAGCGCATGACGATCTGCAACATGTCCATTGAGGGGGGAGCGCGCGCGGGACTGGTTGCTCCGGATGACACTACTTACCAGTACTTGGCAGGTCGTCCTTATGCTCCTAAAGGCGCGGACTGGGATCGTGCTCTCAGGCTTTGGAGAGAGCTGCCTACGGACGACGGCGCTCCCTTCGACAAGCGCATCAATATCGACGCCAGCGCGCTCGAACCCATGATTACGTTCGGCACCAATCCCGGCATGGGCATTCCGATTACGGCCGCGGTTCCCGATCCGGCTTCGGTCAGCGACCCTGTGGAACGGGAAACGCTCGGCAAAGCTCTACGTTATATGGATCTCCCATCGGGCAGACCGCTGCTGGGGCATCCCGTGGATGTTGTCTTTATCGGTAGTTGCACCAATTCACGTATTTCGGACCTGCGAACGGCAGCCCAACTGTTGAAAGGCCGGAAGGTCAACCCAAAGGTACGCGTCATGGTTGTTCCCGGTTCGCAACAGGTGAAAGAGCAAGCCCAGGCGGAAGGTCTTGATCGCGTGTTCAAGGAGGCGGGAGCCGACTGGCGTGAGGCCGGTTGCTCCATGTGCATTGCCATGAACGGCGACCAGTTACAGCCAGGCCAATACAGCGTTTCCACCAGCAACCGGAACTTCGAGGGACGGCAAGGCAAAGGCGGACGGACATTTCTGGCAAGTCCGCTCACGGCGGTAGCCAGCGCCATCACCGGCGTTGTGACTGATGTTCGAACGATGTTATAGAAATGGAAAAATTCACTGCTCTTACTAGCCGGTTAGCGCCGCTTCCGATCGACAACATCGATACGGATCAAATTATTCCGGCACGCTTCCTGAAAACGATTTCAAAAGTTGGGTTGGGAGACAACCTCTTCTCTGATTGGCGTTATGACGCAAACGGCAATCCGAAGCCCGATTTTATCCTGAACCAGCCGCAAGGTCACGCCGCGCAGGTTCTGCTGGCTGGCGATAACTTCGGCTGCGGCAGTTCGCGCGAGCATGCGCCCTGGGCGCTGGTCCAATACGGATTCCGTGCTGTGATCAGCACCTCGTTTGCCGACATCTTTCGCGGTAACGCCGTGAAAAACTCATTGCTGCCGGTTACCGTCCAGCCTGAGACCGCTCGCAAGCTGTTTGAAGCTGTCAGTGCTGATCCGGCAGCTAGCGTGACAATCAATCTCGCTGAACAGACTCTCATCCTTCCGGATGGGTCCTCGGTTGGGTTTCCTGTTGATGAGTTTGCTAAACAGTGCATGCTGCAGGGTGTTGACGAACTCGGCTACATCCTGACACTGGGAGATGACATTAAAGCTTACGAGAAAAAACGTCCGCTCACTGTGAACACGCTTACCGCTGTATAGGAAGGAAAAATTTCGTTTTGCATGTTAATTTGTATTGAGTGTCCTCGCTCCTAAATTTCCACCTTGCACAATACGAGGGCCCTCTGGATTTGCTGCTGGACCTCATTCGCAAGCAGCAAATCAATATCTACGACATACCCATCGCTCAAATCACGGCTCAGTATCTCGAATACATGCAACAGGCTGTGAATCTTGATATCGAGCTGTCTTCCGAGTTTGTCTTCATGGCGGCAACGCTGATTCATATCAAGAGCAGATTGCTCCTTCCGCGAGACCCCGAGCTGGATAAGCTTTCGCCCGAGGAAGATCCGCGCAGGGAACTTGTGGAACGGCTCATTCAGCACGAGCAATTTAAGAATGCCGCGGAAATGCTTCAACAGAAGCGCTTGATCGAAGAGGCAATCTGGTCTCATCCGCAGATAGAGGCATTTTTCCCGGAAAACGAAAACCGCGAGCTTGCTGTTACTATTTTCGATCTGGTTAAAACCTTTCAAAATGTTCTCGAACGCGCCAAGAATCGTCCTATTTATGAATTAGGCAAGGAGAATACCAGCGTACCGGAGATGATCCATTTTGTGCGCCATCAACTCGAAAAAGCCCGGCGCCTGGAGATGCTTTCCGTTACTCGGCTGTTTGATCAGCAACGCAGCCGACGAGCCATGATCTGCTTGTTCCTGGCCATTTTGGAACTGGTAAAGCGGCATAGCATCGAACTCATCCAGGAGCAATCGTTCGGTGATATCGGACTTCGCCGTGGACACAGGTTCGATGAGCCACGAGACGCAGAGGAGTACGCTGGGGTCGCGGAGGAGTATCGATGATACAGGCGACTACAGCTTCTGAAAATACCGGAGACGAAACTGTTCTCATTGCGGAAGCGGTAACGGAAGTTCCTGCGGAAACTGATAACCTCCCTGCTCTCAAAGCCGTCATTGAGGCTGCCATCTACATCACTGATGAGCCGCTCACGGCAGAGCAGATAGCCTCCGCCACGGAGCAGCCTTTGGATCTTGTCAAAGAAATTCTGCGGCAGTTAGTGAAAGAGTACGCTGCCCCAGACCGTGGCCTTTCAGTACGTGAACTGGCAGGCGGCTACAAGATGTCGACCAAGCCGGAGTTTCATGAGCCGATTCGCCAGTTTGTCAAGAGGCTGCAACCGCCTTT
>JBJMGL010000441.1:0-14442 GCA_045807985.1 Bryobacteraceae bacterium | reverse complement strand
CCACGGACGCGAGTGGAGTAGCCGACGTGGATTTAAAAATTCCAGGAAGCGGCGGCAGCTATCGCGTGATTGTATCGGCCCGCACTCCAGAAGGCCGGATGATAGAAAACTCCAGCTACGTCTGGGTGTCCAGTCCCGGAGGATCATCGTTATACGAAACCGGAGGGGAGCGAACCGTTCAAATTGTTCCTGACAAGAAGAGCTACCGCACGGGCGACATCGCCAAGATTCTGATCGTGGCGGGTCAGGCAAACACGCCAGTTCTGGTGACGGTGGAAGGGCGTGATATCCGCTCCAAAAAGCTCATCCGTTCGCAAGGAGCAACCGCCACTTTCGAGTACACCGTCACAGCCGACGATGCGCCCGGCTTTTTCGTCAGCGCGCAAT
Organism: Bryobacteraceae bacterium; assembly: GCA_045807985.1. Classification (GTDB taxonomy): domain Bacteria; phylum Acidobacteriota; class Terriglobia; order Bryobacterales; family Bryobacteraceae; genus Bog-105. The sequence goes on along the minus strand of JBJMGL010000441.1, from coordinate 14,055 downwards.
TTATCCGCAAAGGTGAGATGCACCAAAGCCAGAAGCGCGTCAAAGTGCCGCCGGAACAGCACCAGCTTTGCATCAGCGTCACAACTGATAAAGAAACGTATCTGCCCGGCCAGACCGCGACGTACAGCCTTATTGCCACGTCAGTGGACGGTAAACCCGTGGCCAACGCCGACTTGAGCTTAAGCGTTGTGGATGAAGCCATCTACGCTATCCGGCGCGACGCCACGCCCAATATCCTCGATACATTTTACGGGCGCGAATACAATAGCGTCTACACCGAAAATTCGCTCACTTACTACTTCACGGGAGAAGCAGGAACACGGCGTATGCGTTTAGCGGAACTGCGGCAGCCCTCCCAACTGGCGCAGTTAAAACCTGAACGGACCGTGCAGCCGAAAATCCGCAAAATATTTCCTGATACGGCTTTCTGGGCAGCGGATATAACAACGGACGTCTCCGGCCATGCGCAAGCCCGCGTGAACTTCCCTGACTCGTTGACCACATGGCGCGCCACCATTCGGGGTGCGGCACCTAAAAACCGATTCGGCAGTGCCACGCAAAAAACTATTGTTCGAAAGAACTTAATCCTGCGGGTAGCCTTGCCGCGCTTTTTTGTCCAAGGGGATGAGGTGACGATCTCGGGGATTGTCCATAATTACTTGAAAAACGGCAAACACGCCCGGGTATCCGTCAATCTTGCCGGTCTCGATCTATCAGGCAGCGCCGTGACTCAAGAAGTGGAAGTCCCCAGCCGCAGCGAGGTGAAAGTAGATTGGCGCGTGAAGGCGCAATCCGTGCGTCACGCGAAAATCACGGCGCAGGCTTTGACCGATGAAGAATCGGATGCGCTCGAATTGGAACTGCCCGTAAATCCTCCGGGCGTCAGCGTGCGGCAAGCCAAAGGCGGGACGATCGCCAACTCAGGAAATGCCAGCTTTGCCTTCGCCTTCCCGCCGGACGCCGTGACCGGCTCCCGCTCCCTCTCGATTCGCCTGTCACCCTCCATGGCAGGTTCATTGTTCAGTGCCCTCGATTACCTGACCTCATTCCCCTACGGCTGCGTCGAGCAAACCATGTCGAGCTTCCTCCCGGACATTATGGTTACGAAAGCCGTTCATGAACTCGGCCTGAAGAAGCCCGTCAATCAGGAGGAACTCGCACGCAAAACACAGGCCGGACTCGACCGGCTCTACAGCTTCCAGCACGAAGACGGAGGCTGGGGATGGTGGCAAACGGACGAAAGCCACTCCTTTATGAGCGCCTATGTCGTCGCGGGTTTCGCCGAAGCGAAAAGCCTGGGCATCAGCATTAATGAGAACGCCATGACGCGCGGCGCGGCTTGGGTCACAGCCGATCTAAAGAAACAGCGGGATCTCGCGCCGGACCTGCGCGCTTACATGCAATACTCGCTCGCGCTGGCCGGTAAAGCGGATACGGCGGCCCTAGGCCAGATCTACAGTGACCGTTCCACGCTTTCTCCCGATGGCCTGGCGCTGCTCGGTCTGGCATTGGAACAGATCAAAGACAAACGCGCCGCCGACGTGGCCTCGCAGCTTGAAAGGGATGCTAAGCAGACCAGTGAGGAGGCTTGGTGGCCCGCCGCCCGTGACCAAATGCTCGACTTTGAAGCAGACATCACGCCGGAAGCCAGCGCCTACGCCATGAAGTTGCTCAGCCGCGAGCGGCCCAATAGTCCGCTGCTTTCAAAAGCGGCTCTCTGGCTGGTTAATCATCGCAATCAGGGCTACTGGTGGTCGTCCTCGAAGCAGACTGCCATGGTCATCTACGGCCTGATCGATTATGTCAAGGCAACGAAAGAGCTGCACCCCAATTTCACCGCCGCTGTACTGGTCAATGGAAAGGAGGCAACGACTCACGCTTTCAATTCAGACAACACGGTGGAAGCCCCTGAAATTATTCTGGATGAAGGCAAACTTGGGGGAGGAACCAATCAGATCCAAGTGACGAGCAACGGGCAAGGCCGGCTCTACTATTCAGTAAGCGCTATCCACTACTCGGACACAGCACGCCTCCAAAAGCAAGGGGCTATCGCATTAAACGTATTGCGAGATTACTTCCGGCTGGTTCCCGGCAAAGAAGGCAATGCGATTGTCTACGATTTGAATCCGCTGGAGGGGCCAGTGACGCAAGGCGATACGGTCGCCGTGCGGCTCACCGTAACAGGCAAGGACTGGCGCTATCTTCTGGTGGAGGATCCGATTCCGGCAGGCACGGAGTTCATCGAACGCGACAACCTTTATCACATCCGGAACAAACCTCCTTGGTGGCGCTATTGGTTCACGCGCCGCGAGTTGCACGATGACCGCATGGCAATTTTCCAGACTTATTTCAACGAAGGCCAGCAGCAGTATTTTTATTTGCTGAAGGTGGTAAATCCAGGCATCTTCCACGTAAGTCCTGCGCGCGTGCAGCCGATGTACCAACCGGGTATTGAAGCAACGACCGAAGAACAATCGAGGCAAAATGAGAAAATCGACCTTTCCTCTCACGCTTCTGCACCTAGTCGGTAACGCGCTGCTGCTGACCCTTGGATACTATTGGCTCGGCGTCGGCGAATCCGACACAGCGCATCTGCTCTGGAGCGCGCTTCTTATACTCGGCGGCGTTTGCGCGGCCCTCTGGATTCATGGAACCGCGCTCGTCCTTTTCGACGAGGATCAGCAGCCTGGTTTCGCCCGCGCCCTGAGAATAGCCGGACGAAATTTGGTGCCGCTGCTCGCCGTTGCGGGCCTCGCCGCTATCATCTACGGCCTTCTAGCGTACATTTACGGCAAATTTGAGCACAACGCGTTCCTCATCGGTTCCTATGCAACGATGCACACCTGCAAACCAGTAGCGCCGGGAAAGATTCTCCGCTGGTATCAGGTTCTCATCTGGATTCTGCGCTGGCTTGTGGTTCCCGCCTTTCTGTTTCCGCTAACCGCTGCTGTCGCTCGCGCAGGCTGGTCCGGCTTCCGCCTTCATTCGCTCCGTCGCAGCCGCAGCATTCTCTATGGGGCGGAAGTCTGTCTACTGCTGCTCCTGGCCATCGCCATGCCGCTCCGTTTGATGAACTGGATTCCGGCATTCTCAAAATTCACCGTGCAAATAGCGAGTCTCATCGGTCGAATGGGTCTTGGTTACCTGCTGTTTGTAGCCGCCTTGTTGACTATTGAGTTTCTCACTTCAAGAGGCAGACCGCGCTTGAGCCAGCCCAACACCGTTGCCTCGCCGTAACGATTTACCAGGCTTGCAACCTGCTGGTATGTAATGTTATACGCGCGTCGGGCGCGGCCCAGGTCTTGCCGTTGGCGGAGATCATCATCATTGACGCCTTGCGAAGCCGAAGATCCGGAGCCGTGCGGTTGTGATAACCACTCGACCAAACCCTCGCGAAACCATACCGGCAAATCGGGAACAGCCTCACGCTCGATCAAAACATGCAAAATTTCATGCCGGAGAGTAGATCGAAGCACATTCCGAGTCTCTAGCAACCGGGAAGGCTGCAGCTCAATGCCGGAAGGCGAGCTTCGCGCCGCTACCCAGCCCGGTTCACCCGTCGCATTTCGGAACGTATCGATGTCCGGGTAAACCCGAATATCGATTGCCTCTGGAGCAGTTAACCCCAACTGGCCTCTGATACTCCGCTGTAATCCCTCAGCTATTCGTAAAATACCGGCATCACGACTCGGCAGCGTAGTGAAAACATTGACCCCCTCGCCGCCAAGCCGTGTCCATTGAATGCCTTTCGCCGTTAAACCAACGGTTGTACCTCCGTAATAAAAAGCCAGAATCTCGCGATAGTTGAAGCCCTCTACGCCCATCTCATCCGCCCCGTTCTGGCACAATCCCACGCCATGCCCTTCGCCCCGTCCGCGAAAGAAGATTTGTCCATTCCTGTTTTGGATTTCATATTGTTCACTTCGCAACGTGTTCCAGCCAAGAGCGCGGCCTAGAGCAAACCGGAATGAACTGGCGCTGATGGCAATCGCCTGAGTATTGCTTTGCAGTTGCAAAGTTTTGGCGCGTCCCGATGAAGTGTGGTCCAGCACGGCAACACGTTGGAGCGGCTGCGGTACACGGAGTTTCGAGTCGAGCAAGGCACGGCTGATCGCCTCCGCTGATCCCTCCCAGGACCAGTTTTCCGCACCATGACGGGTGCAATACGGATCAACGCGCACGCGTAGATAAGAAGTCTGCTGTATATCCGGCCATGCGGTCTCGCCAGCTTCACTCTTGCCGCCGCAATCACGCGCATATACGGTAAAAGCAGGCATCCCCCTAAACCAAAGCAATTCACCCGCAGTCGCCCGCACGGTCGCCGAAAGCCTCGGCGTCACTTTACTCGGTTCTGTCCTCTGGCAATGCGTAGTCCCGCAAAAGTCATATCCCTCAGCAGCGTGCCTGCCGCGCAGCCGCGCAGCGTAAGTCCGGGCGGCAACCGCCATGGCCTTTAACGCTTCCCCGCTCCTGAATGTGCCGCTTTCACCAGCCAGAACCGCCGCTACATAGTCTTCAGCAGGCAATTGGACAATACGCCCTCCGCCATTGCTAATGAGGCGAACCTTGTAGACCACCTCCGCGGAAACAGCGGACACGGAGAGCACATAAGCCAATAAGAGCCGCTTCAAGCTCGACCCGCAAAATAATGCCGCAAAAGCCGCCCTGCAATCGGCGCTGCATCAGCGCCGCCCGATCGACCCGCCACAAGAACAGTAACCACCACTTCCGGCACCCGGCTCGGAGCAAAGCCCGCAAACCAGGCACCGTATCCATTGCCGGAAGTGCGGACACTTCCCGTTTTCCCGGCCACTCGAACCTTTTCCAAACGGGCAGCCTGAGCCGTTCCGAATTCCACCGCGCCCTCCAAACCTTCGACCACCGGAGCCACCATGTTTTCGCGGACGCGGCTCGCCAGCCGCCGGTATGCGCCCAGCATTTCCCAAGCCGTAACTTGCACGCCCTCTTCTCCCAAAGCTTGCAGAAGGCAATCCGGCCCTGTCAACCCACTCCTCACAGAGCTTGTTAAGCCGCTACGTTGGAAGCTGTGGGAAAGTTCGCCCGGACGAAACCGCTCCGCGAAATGGGCCACAGCGCAATTACAGGAATAAGCAAGCGCCCGGGACACGTTCATCGGTAAAGGAAGCGGAGGATGCGAGCAATTGAAAGATCGTCCGGCAATACTCAATCGTTGGGGGCAAACGTACTCTTCATCGGCCGTCAGACGCCCGCTCTCCAAGAGCGCCAGTAGACTGAACGGCTTTACTGTGGAACCCGGCGGAAAAGCCATACGTTGCGCTACCGAAGAACCATCAGCCACTAACAGTTGGCGATCTCGCAGGCGGAGCAGCAGCGCGGTCCCCGATCCGACATTTTCCGAGGCAAATAATGAACGATGGAAAAGAAAACTGGAGGTATTAGTACAAAATTCACGTCTCCGCCAACAATTTCGGGAACCCACAGGTGCCTTATCGGATTCTAAACCGTTAGCTGAGTTGCATGTTGCGTCACGTATATTTGTTCGCTGCACTGCTTGTCATTGACTTGTCATGGGAAGGCGCTGGACAAACGCTATACACGCCGGGACGAACACCGAATCAGCCCGTCAGCCAGAACCGTTACAAAATCACGGGCACTGTCGTAAATTCAGCCACCGGTGAACCAATCGGACGCGCGGTGGTGGTGATCAACGGGTCAATGTCGCAGCGGGTTTTCACGGATGGGAGTGGCCGCTTTGAAATGAGCGATGTTCCCGAAGGGCAGATCGTGGTAAACGCACAGCGTCCCGGATTTCTCAGCAGAGAAATGACCGGTCATCAATCCCCGATTATCACGGTCGGACCTGCAACGCCCCCTATCCAAGTCAAACTCATTCCTGAAGGCACCATCAGGGGCAAGGTGACCAACAACGAAGGCGAACCCCTGGAAAATGTTGGAGTCCAAGTCATGTCTCAGCAGATCAATAACGGCCGTAAGAATTGGCTTCCTCGGGGAGGCACACAAACCGATGAAAACGGAGAATACCAGATCGAAGATCTTGCTCCGGGCCAGTACATCCTCCACACTTCGACATACGTACTTTCTCCCGCTGCATCAGTTACCGAGAATAGCCCTGTTAACGATACCTGCCCGCCGCAATACTTTCCGAGTGCGTCGGAGGAGGACAACGCTCAGCCGATTGATATCCAGGCTGGGCAAATGGCCGAAGCTGATTTTCGCCTCTCGCCTGTGCCTTCCTATAACGTGAGCGGAATCGTTTCGGGACCGGAGAATACAAACGTTTCCTGCCAAGATGCCAATGGCAACCCGCTCGGTTCCGGCCAGATTGACCATCGCACGGGCCGGTTCAAGCTGCTTCACGTTCCATCAGGCTCGTGTACTTTGACATTTCAAGGACAGGGAAGCCAGGAGGCAAACTTTAAAACCTACTTCGCTGAACAGGCAATCACGATTGGCTCTTCAGACCTTTCCGGTATCCAGGCATCGGCACAACCGCTTCCAGACATCCCGGTTCACTTCGGAGATTCAACAGGGGCTATTCCGGTCCAATTACAACTGATGCGCCGCCAAAAGCGCGGAAGCAGCCAACAACACTATTTGATCACTCAGCCTGGCCAAGCGCCAGCCTTTCAAAACGTTCCTCCCGGCTCTTACAAGCTCATTGCCCAGAACTTTGGCAATGCTTGTGTAAATACCATCTCACAGGGCAGCACGGATTTGCTTCGCGAGGATCTGACAGTTGTTGGCGGAAGCGCTCAGGCTGAACCGATCGAACTCAGTTTGCGCAATGATTGTGCAACACTCAGCGGAACACTGGAAACAAACTCGCCTGGTGATGCCGGCACAGTTCTAGTAACTTCCAGTTCTCCGGGTGCAGAGCCCAGAATTTTTCCTTTTATGAATGGCGCCTTTTCCCTTTCGGGCCTTACACCGGGTGATTACACAGTTTATGCGTTCACGGATATCTCCGGCTTGGAGTATGCAAACCCGGAAGCGCTCCGTGAATTTTCAGGCCAGAAGATCACGCTCGGCCCGGGCGCAAAAACCACTTTGCAATTAAATTTGATTACGCGCGGAGATGGGCAGTGAAGTGGGCGCTTCGGGCAAGCTTGCTGATCGGAATGGTAAGCAGCGGTCTCCTTGCTCAAAACGAAACATACAAAATCAGCGGCACTGTTGTCGACCACGCCACCAATCAGCCGCTCTCCAAAATGCTGGTGCAAACCACTCCCGTTGGAGCGAGTCAGGAGGGCGACGCAGGCCGCTTTATCCGCACGGATAATGACGGCCGTTTTGCCTTTACTAACTTGCCCCCCGGCAAATATGTCTTGCTGGCTGGCCGCCAACCCTCCAGTATGCAGTTCTTTCAGGGCGATGAAGGCTTCTCGACTGCCATTGCGGTTGGTCCGGGTCTGGACAGTGAGCATGTCGTCTTTCCACTGGCGGCGCTTGGGTCTATCTCTGGAACCGTTCTGGACGAAGAAGGCGCAGGGCTGAAGAACGCGATGGTCTATTTATACTGGCAACATATCGTGTCTGGCCGCCCGGAAACGGCAAGTTATGGGCAACAACAAACGAAGACTTCCGGCAGCTTCCGTTTCACCAATCTACAGCCCGGCACCTACTTCCTTGCCGTTCATGCACACCCCTGGTATGCCGGGAGCGAAACAACGAACCAGGAGTTCGACGTTGCTTATCCTTTAACGTATTACGCTGACGCGACGGATGTATCCTCGGCATCGCCCATTACAGTAGCGGAAGGCGCGGCTGCCAATCTGCAAGTGGTCCTTCGCCCGGTGCCAGCCATACATGTGCGCTTTTCAGGTTTGGAAACCGGAACTGGCGTGAACCTCCAACCGATGGTTTCGGCCATCGGACCTGGCGGCAGGAGAATTACACTGAATGTGAACTACACGACCGTCAACGACCATCCGGAGCTTGGCGGCATTGCGCCCGGACGCTACGAGCTGTCGATCAATGCTTTTGAAAATGGGCGCGGGCAGATCGTTGGAACCAAAATCGTGGATCTCCAGAACGGTGCGGACGTTGATCTGAGCAGCATGTCCCATTGCTCCATTACCGGTCGTATTGCATTTGCAGGCGGCGTACGTGCTCCCAATCCGCTCACGCTTTACTTTTCGCAGGCGGGCAGTCAGTATTTACCAGTGACAGTGGCTGCGGACGGCACATTTCAGGTATCCGCGTTGCCGCCCGGCCGTTATCAAATCGGCATAAACGGACCGGACTGGTTTCATTTCCGGTCCATTGATGTAAAAGGCGGAAAATTTAAGGACGGCTTACTAGATCTCCCTGACGACGCTAAGGCTCAGGTCTCCCTTACCGCCTCTACCGACAAAACCGCCTTAAGCGGCATTGTGCTTCGCGATGAGAAACCCGTCGCCGGCGCCATGGTGCTTTTGTTCCCCGAAGATCCGGACCGCAACGACCTGATCCGGCGCGACCAGAGCGATAGTGATGGAACTTTCACCTTGCCGGACGTTCCACCGGGCCGGTACCGGGTCCTTGCCATCGATAACGGACATGGTCTCGCGTATGGGGATGCAGCCGTGATCAAACCCTATCTGCCGTCCTCCCAAACCATTACGGTGGATGCTGGAAAACAGCTTCCGTTGAAAGTAAACGTGCAAGCCAGGCTGCCCTAGGGGATCTAACGAGGGATACTAAAGAAGGCAGGCTGCGGACAACGGGAACAACCCAGTTGTCGATACGTCCTACTATCTATGCCCAGCAAGCGATTCATTGCGCCAAACGCCTCCTTTTGGGAATCTGCCCGCATTGCCCTAGACTCCCTCAGCAAAAGCAAGCTGCGAAGCTTTCTGACGCTGCTCGGAATCATTCTGGCAACCAGCACGTTAATCGCGGTCATGTCATTCGTGCATGGCATGAACCTTTACATTGCGACAAAACTCTCGAACATGGGTTCGAACGGATTCCGTGTAGTGCGTATCGCTTTCATCGGCAATTGGGATCCGAAGAAGTTCCTTGAAATGCAGCGCCGTAACCCGCAAATCAAGCCAGAGGAGTACGAATTCATTAAAAGTCATGCGCAACTGTTGAGCGATGTTGGTTTGGAAACGTACAAGAATGTAACCGTCTCTTACGCGGGTCAGGCCATGCAATCGGTGAGTTTGCAAGGGATTACTGCTAATGTTCCATCGCTCAGGGATATAGAAGTTGGCATTGGCCGCGAGCTTGGCGAGGAGGAAGTTCGCAGACATGCGCCTTTTGCTTTCATCGGCAACGATGTGAACAAGCGCTTCTTTAGCGGCAAGGACCCGATTGGCAAGACCATCAAAGTAGGTGGGGTGTCTTACGAAGTAATTGGAGTGGCGAAGGAGAAGGGCAGCGTGTTCGGGCAATCGCAGGACAACTTTGTGATGGTGCCCGTCTACTCTTACTTCAAGACTTACGGCAACAAGGTGGGTAATCAGATTGCAATTTCCGCGAAAGCGACCGAACCCGAACATTTAAATGAAGCTGAGGACGAAGTTCGGACACTGCTCCGGACTTTTCGACACCTGGGGCCAAGAGAAGACGATACATTCACCATCTTCGCCTCCGACACCCTGACAAAGGCGTGGGGCAATTTGACGGGAGCCATCGCGGGAATGGCCTTTGGAGTGGTTTCTGTTTTCCTGGTGGTGGGCGGAATCGTGATCATGAATATCATGCTGGCCGTTGTAACGGAACGGACTCATGAAATCGGCATCCGAAAGGCGGTAGGAGCCCGCCAGCAGGACATCCTCAATCAATTCTTAGTTGAATCCGCGGTGCTGGCGGTCATCGGCGGCCTGATCGGAGTCATCATTTCCTACCTGCTTACCTTGGTCGTTCGGAAAACGACGCCGCTCCCCATGGATATGCCTTTGTTTGGGGTCATTCTTGGCGTGGGACTATCGCTGATTGTGGGGCTATTCTTTGGTATCTACCCGGCCCGGCAAGCCGCTAAACTAGACCCGATTGTTGCCTTGCATGCGGAGTAACCAATGAACTTTTTTCTTTCTTTCCAGACCAACCTGATGCTCGCGCTCGATACGATTCGGGCGCATAAGCTGCGAAGCTTGCTCACTATGTTGGGTGTGATCATCGGAACAGGCACCATTATCGGAGTGGGTTCCATCCTGACCGGCTTTGATGGTGCTGTTACCGGCGTCTTCAAAAGTTTCGGGCCGAATGCGATCATTGTTTCTCGCGAGCCTGCCTTCCGAACTTCCGATCTCACGCCGGAACAGCGTGCCCGCAAACAGTTCACCTATGAGAATGTAAATGCCCTTCGTGACGAATGCCGGGCTTGCGAGCGGGTTTCGGGCATGCTGTGGCCATCGAATCGCGGTCCGATTGTTACGAAGTACAAAGGAAATGCCATCTATCAGACTCAGCTTCAAGGCGTGGAACAGTCGTATGCGCAAACCGGCCAGATTGACATTAATCAGGGCCGTTTCTTTACGGAGTTTGAGGATCGTCACCGTTCCAATGTCGCCGTGATCGGGGCGGACGTGCAAAAAGGCTTGTTCGGTGAAGAAAACCCCATCGGAAAAACTATCAGCGCGGACGGTCGGCAATTTGAGGTAATCGGCACCATGAATCGCCCCACCGCCAGCTTCTTCGATAGCTCTGATAACCGGGTTTTCTTACCCTTTTTCTCGATGAAGAAAGTGTATCCCAATGCGCAAGAGATGGCCGTGAGCATCACCGCCAGCGATGGCATGCTGCCGCAGGCGCTCGATGAGATCCGCACCCTTCTGCGCATTCAGCGGCATGTTCCGCCGAAAAAGCCCGACAACTTCGAAGTCACGACCGCCGCCCAGATGGTCGATCAGTTCCGTCAGATCACCGCCATGACATTTCTGGTGATGATCGTCCTCAGTTCGATTGGCTTGCTGGTGGGAGGAATCGGCGTCATGAACATCATGCTGGTCTCGGTAACCGAACGCACCCGCGAGATCGGCACCCGCAAAGCGATCGGAGCCAGACGAATGGATATTGTTTTCCAGTTTCTCCTGGAAGCGTCGGTACTGACCGGCTTAGGCGGATTCGCGGGACTTATCCTCGGCTGGCTTTTAGCGATGGTGAGCAAAATGATCTTCAAATCCTTACCCATTACCGTACCCGCCTGGGCTGCCATCGCCGGAATTGTCGTATCGGTCGGAGTCGGCCTGTTCTTCGGCATCTGGCCCGCCAGCAAAGCCGCAAAACTAGATCCGGTTCAAGCCCTGCGCTACGAGTAGTTCTCAATAACTTGAGTGAGGACTGGGAGAAAACTAAGGTATTCCTAAGCTCGACCTCGGCATACTAGAACTACATAGGTTCACGGTCGTTTGCGCGTAATCCATTGTTATTTCTTCGCAGCGATGCTGGCATTGTGTGTTATCACTCCGAGCGTCGCGTTTTCTGGCACAAGCTGGTTCCCTTTTTCGCCCTCAGGTCCGGTCGCCGCTGGTTCAGCAGTTGACGCATCGGGCTTGCTTATCAATGATCCGGGAGAGGATGCCTCTACGGTAATCGATAAACGGGGCCATCTGCACGCGGCGGGAGATGGTCATTTCTACTTCACGGGCACTGGAAAACGAGCCAAGTTCTTCGGACCCAACTTCATGGTAAACACGATTTTTCCGCCCACTCCCGATGCTCCGCAACAGCCTGGTGAGTATGAAGGTATCGTGCCGCCGGATGCAGCCGATCAATTGGCAGTGCGCTTGGCGCGCATGGGCGTCAACATCGTCCGCCTCCACTTCATAGACGGCGGGTACGCTCGGCCTGTCAGTATTTGGGACCCAGCTTATCCGAACGATACAAGGCATTTCGATCCCCTTCAGGTAAGCCGTCTCGATTATCTGATTTCTCGTTTGAAACAGCATGGCATCTATTGCGATATCAATCTGCACGCTGGAAGAGTATTCCGCTCGGAAGACGGAGTGAAAGACTACGATCAGTTTCCTGCTTTGGCATTGAATAAGCCCGCCACGCAGTTCGATCCCGTGATGATACAGCTTCAACAGGAGTATGCGTCGGAGCTGCTGAGCCACGTGAACCCTTATACCAAGCTCCGTCTAGCGGACGACCCGGCCATTGCGTTTGTTGAAATCAGCAACGAGGATTCCATGCTGTATTCATTTGCCAACGATCAACTGGCGGCATTCACCGACGTTTCGGCTTGCTTTCAAGGCATGTCGTGCGGTTTACCGGCAAGCTATAGTGCGGACCTGGACCGTCTCTGGAACACTTGGTTGAAAAACAAATATGGTTCTGATCAGGCGTTGAGAGCGGCTTGGACGCCCAGTACGGGAGCCCCGGATGAGTTTCGTAGTGACCTGATGTTCACGTCCGCTGGACCCATGGGTTGGACGTTGCGTTACTTCAACGGGGCGCGCGGGTTCGTTTCAAGCGAGCCTTCCTCGACGTCCCCAGTTGGAACTTCGGCTCGCATTGACATCGGAAGCACATCAGGAGCAATCTGGGGAGTTCAGCTCGACCGAGGGGCGCTCTCGCTCCAGAACGGTCAATTGTATGACCTCAGTATCTCGCTAAAGGGAACGGCTGGCACCCAAGTGCGAGTGGATCTGATCGAGGACGAGTATCCCTATACGTTTTACCAAGTCGCCGGTACCTTCGACACGAAACCAGTCTGGCAGACAGTGAGTACGACATTTCGGGCAAACGTCACGAGCGCGGGTCGCGTCCAGCTCAACCTTAATGTTGGCGCTGCGATCGGCAAAGTCTGGATTGACCAGGTTTCGCTAAAGCGCCATGCGGCCAGCGGGCTTCTGCCGGGTGAATCGCTGGCGCTACAGTCCGTCGGTCGGCAAACGACAGCGCGCCTGAGCGCCTTTACTCTTGCCCGCAACCAGGACCTGCATCAGTTTTATTACGAAACGGAACAGTCGTTTTTCGATGGAATGAACAGCTATTTGCGAAGCACTGTCGGCGTGAAATCGATGATGACGGGAACCGCCGTATTTGGTTTGCCGCTGAATGCGGATTTGGCCTCGCACCAGGACTTTGTGGACGAACACGTTTATTCCGACTATCCATTCCTCACGGACACCACGGATGCTTTAAGCAACTGGACGATTCAGAACAAACCGTTTAGCGCAGACCCTTTCTTTCTGCTGTTTACCTGGGCTTCGTTGGCGGTAAAGGGCAAACCATACACAGTAACGGAAAGCGATGAGCCGTTCCCAAACGATTACGCGGTCGAGTGGCTTCCCTGGCTGACCACGTTTGCGAATTTCCAGGACTGGGATGCGCTGATGCCAAAGTTGTACGGTAATTGGCCCGACAACTATTTCGCCGAGACACCCCACGGATGGAAGGGCAATTACTTCTTTGCGCTTGGCGGTAATCCCATCGCCTCCGCGCAGTACCCGGTCGCGTCGCGGGTGTTCCTTGGTTCCCAAAATACTCCGGCTGCCGAGCAGATTTCTTTGCAGGCCAATCGTACAGACCTGCTGCAAGATGATCCGGCGCCGGTGACCGGCCAATTTTTTGCCGACAATGGTTATGCAACCTGGCAGGCGCTGTTGCATTCGGTTCGGACCTCTTACGGCGGCTCGCCTTCCTCCCGCACAACTTATGCGGGTGATGCTCCATCCGTGCTTACCAGCGACCACGACGAACTGACCTACGACCGAAGCGACCAGAACGCGCCCATCTACAAAGTGAACTCGCCTTATCTGCAGGCCGTGACGGGATTCGTTGCAGGAAAAACGGCAGACATGCCCAGCCTCAGCGTGGCGGTTTCGCCTTCGACAGCGCCCTTTGCTTCCATCACTCTTCAGCCCGTGGATGGGCAGCCGTTATTGGCTTCGAAGCGATTAGTATTGTCAGTCCTGACGCGCTATGAAAATACCGGCATGATCTGGAACGCAACCCGGACCTCTCTCGGCGATCACTGGGGCAGCGCTCCCTCGCTAGTGGAACCAATCACGGCTACTTATACTCTGCGTCTGCGTCAGGACTCTCATTTTTCCGTTTATGCCCTGGATGCGCGGGGAAACCGGGCCAAGCAAGTAGGGGAAGGAACAGGAAATCTTT
>JBJMGL010000440.1:0-1670 GCA_045807985.1 Bryobacteraceae bacterium | reverse complement strand
GCCCCTTGGGCTGCGCTTGTTCAATCTGTTCAATCGGTTCGTCCATTAGTGAAACATTCCCCTCTTCATGCTTGCCGCCGCTCCAATCGCATTGGTGGAAGCGCTCGCCGTACCCTTGAAAATGTCAGAGTTGGCAGTACCCGCCCGCATTCCGATTAAGACCCAGGCGAACATCAAACCGATCATCTTGGGTGCGACGGCGGTAAACGTATCAACGTCATACTGTCCGTGAAACGTATCAGCGAGAAACGATGACACGCTGGTAGCCGCGCAAAACACTACCGCTGACGCGACCACACGAAGAAAAGCGTTCTCCCATAGCGCATGAATCGCATTCCTTGGGATATGAGCGAGTGCCGGCACCATCAACATCCACAGCAGCAGCGGCAGCACCCCCGTGATAACGCCGACCATGCCGTAAGAAACGATCATGGCCCACCAGCACCAGGCCTGGAAAAATACAATCGCCGTTTCTCCAATCGCCGCCCCGATCCGCAATTTAATCCCAAATTCAAATACGCCGCCGCTTTGATTCATGAATCCGGCGAGCTGGTTGTACATGACATCGAGAACGCCCATATCCATTCGCCTGGCGAGAAACGTACAAACGGCACTGGGTAGCTCGTGCAGGCTCAAGCCGAATGCCAGCGGTGCGTAATAGAACGTGTACACAGCATTGACAAACACAAAGCGCAGCCCGTATTTCACGAAGAAATTAAGCAGTCCTTCCGGCGCAAATCCTTTCTTCATCAGTTCCCAAATCAAAACAATGGCCGATACGGTCAGGAATGCCTTGTAACCGTAGTTCAAATTAAAATCCCCATAGCGGCTGGCAAGCGCGTCTATGGGGTCCTGTACGTAGCTGAAGGTAAGGTCAGGCATTACGGGGCCGTCCTGTTGGCATCTCCGACATGGCCGTATCCACCATGCTTTTTCTGCATCGCTTTGGCCCGCACGCTCGCCGGTTCACCGCACGCCGTCAGTAGCGAAGAAACAAGGATCAGAATCACCAGGAAGACCTTGACTGCATTCACTTCGCATCCCTCCAGAGTCCGTCCGTCACGTGGCCGTATCCGCTGCCTATCTCCTTAATGCGCTGATCGGATTTCATCTGTGCTTCGAGTGCGGACGCCTGTTCTTTTGCGCCCGCTACTTCCAGGCTCAAGCGGGAAACATTCGCTGCCGCATCGAGCGTCAATGGTTGCCCATTCGCTTCCTGAATTGCCTCCCGGCCAATCTGAATCTGCCGCCGCAGACGTGCCAGTTTACCCGCGTCCGATGTGTCGCTATAGGTTTCTAGCGCATCCTGCCCACGCTGCAACACGCCCGACCAACTCGGATGCGCAATGAAATGCGCTGCCTGCTCGATGTTATGCTGCGCTTTCTGCTCGGTGGCGTACAAATCCGCCGCCTGCTTTATCATTGAGATTCCCTGCGCTACCAACTGCGATAGAAACGCCAGATCCGCGCCGAACAAATCCGCTTTTGCTTTCACTGGCACCAGTAACCCGGCACTCAGTACCGCCACCAAAATAAAACTAGCTTTCCTTTTCACTGTCATCCTCCAAAATCACCAACGTAAACGGTTCACGTACGTACGGATCGTAAGCGCACGCCTGCTGAAACTCGAAACAGGCCGGAATGAGCATGAGCGCATCCCGGTCATATTT
>JBJMGL010000439.1:0-3155 GCA_045807985.1 Bryobacteraceae bacterium | reverse complement strand
CCGTCAAAGGCAATATCTTCCGCTTTGGGGGCCAGGTCGCGCCAGACGGAAGCGGCGGCGGAGAGGGCTCCTAATGAGAACCCGAAGCTTTCGATGGTGAGCCAGCCGTTGTAATGGGCGGCTTGCAGAGCTTTAAAAATGGGGGGCCAATCGATGTGCCCGCTACCGGGAGTGCCACGGTCATTTTCACAGGAATGAAAGTGCCGCAAATAAGGGGCCGCTTGTGCGATCGCTTCTGGAATCGATTTCTCTTCGATGTTGGCGTGATAAGTATCGAACAAAATTCCGACTTGCGGGTGATTGATCTCCTGGCATAGTTTCGCTGCGTCTTCGGCGGTGTTGAGAAAATAAGTTTCGTAGCGGTTGAGCGGTTCCAGAGCGATGATGACTCCGTTCTCTTTGAGAACAGGGCCCAGTTCCCCAAAGCATTCCACCGCATAGTGCCATTCGTCTTTTGTGCGCCGATGGCCGGGCAGGAAGCCGACCGGAGAGTAAAGCGGTCCGGCCATGATGGTTACTCCCATATCAGCTACCGTTTTGATACAGGATTGAAGGTGCTCGCGAGTCCTGCGGCGGATCTCGGCGTCGCTGCTGATCGTGTTTAAACCTTGAGGCAGAATGGAGCAGACGGTGCCCTCCAGATGGTTTTGCTCTAAGGCGCGGCGCACCTCGTCGGCCTTGATTTGATCTGGACTGATAAGCGGAATTTCGATTCCGTCAAAACCTCCTTCTTTCAGCCTTGGAAGGAGTGGAACGAGATCACTGCTCCAGTGGTCAGCCCAAATAAAAGTGTTAGCTCCGAGTTTCATGATGTGCTCCACGCTTTGAGGTATTCAAAAACAGGAATAGGCCGGATTTGCCGGGCGCTACAAAATCGATGGTGCCATCTCCATTCAAATCCACAGCGGGCAGTTGCATCCCTGCGCCGACACGGCCTCCATAGTCGATCATGTGTTTGACCCAGACGGGCGATCCGTTCTCGCCTTTCAGGAACTCGTACCAGTACAGCCCCAGCGGTTCGCGCGCACCGGGATCGTGGTCATGGGCCATATAGCGTTTGCCGGTCAGGAAATCGGGTTTACCGTCACCATTGAGATCAACCATTGTCATGGCGTGGGATTGCGACCAGGTGTCATCAATGACATGTTTGGTCCATTGGTGATTGGGGCCTTGCTCCATCCAGAAGATACCGTAATCGTGCGCTGCGGTGGTAATCAGATCGTTACGTCCATCGCCGTTAAGATCAATCGCGTAGATAAAGCCGGTGGAGGTCCCCAGATCGTAGTCGGGATGCCAGATCCATTTGTCATCTCCGCCTGTTGACGGCGCTTCGAACCAGCCTTTGGGCGTGATGATGTCGGTGCGCCCATCGTTATTTACATCACCCGCGCCAATGCCGTGGCCGTAGCTTTTGTCGCTGATAACATGCTTTTGAAAGCCGCCGTTTTTAACTTCATACCAGGCCAAGGGCGCTTTCGTATCGCCGAACTGGGGAAGAACCGCGCTAGGCTTTTTGCTGTTCGTGAGATCGATGAGAAAAGCAAACTCGATGGGAAAGCCTTCCTGTATCGAATTTTCCGTCCACTGGCTTGTGCCTGTGTTCTTCCACCAGCGGAGGGACTTGCGGAACCAGGAACAACTAACGATATCGATTCGGCCATCGCCATCCACATCAATTGGCAAATCACTGAAATTATCAATGTAGCCATTGGCATAGGGTAGGTCTCGGAAATGGTGTGGCTTCGGTTGCGCCGCGTCGTACCAGTTCTCGCCGGAAATAATATCCAGTTTTCCGTCTCCGTTCACATCTGCAACGGCGGCTGTTTCACTCGCTCCTAAATCGAGCTGCCCTCTGTTGAACGGAATATCAGGCGGTCGAGTCAGAGACCATAACGCGGAGCCCAAACCGCACAATGAAAGAAGGCAAATAGCTTTTCGCATAGTTACAGGTTGCTGGAACTAACCCCTTTAGCCTCATTCGTCATATAACGGGCGGTTCGGACCGCCAGCGCCATGATGGTGAGGGTTGGATTTTTTTCAGGAAAGGTCACAAACGAACTGCCGTCCACTACGTAAAGGTTCTTCACGTCGTGGGTTTGACAGAAGCTGTTGAGCACGGAGGTTTTCGGGTCATTGCCCATGCGTGCCGTGCCGACTTCGTGACTGGCGAAACCGCTCGGGGCCGCCGAGGTGTCGATTACCAAACGCGCTTTCGCGGCGTGCAGGATCTCCTGCGCTTTCACTTTCATATCGCGCCATAACGCCAAATCATTCTCGCCAAAACGGAACTGCACAACCGCAGTGGGGATGCCGTAGGCGTCCGGGCGGGTCCGGTCGGTGGTGACGCGATTATCGGGACGCGCCAATACTTTTCCAAATACGCCGGTGTGGAAAAAGGCCGGTTGCAGGGTTCTGACCTGCTTCTTGAAATCCGCTCCGAAGCCCTTCAGATATTGAGCATGATACGGGTAGCGGAATCCGTAGAACTGGTTCTGGAACTGAAATCCGCCAACATAGCTGCGGGATTTCCGGTCCATGTTGAAGCGCGGAATGTATGTGTGATCGAGCGCTCCATCGTCATTTACGGGCTTGGCGCCAACGAGGTCTTCCAGGTAAGAAATCATTTGCACTACCGTATGACCGTGCAGGTAACGCCCCACGGCGTCACTTGAGTTGGCAATCCCGTTTGGGTACTGCGGTGAGCGCGAGTTGAGCAACAAACGGGCAGACTCCACGCTGGCGCAACAAACGGCAAAGCGCCGGGCGGTGATTTCGCGTTCCTGGCGGGTTTGGGTGTCGATGACGGAGACGGCCCGGACCTGGCCCTCGCCATCAACCAGGAGTTCGCGGGCAAGCTGATTTTCGAGCAACGTAAAATTGCCGGTCGCGCGCGCTTTGGGGAGCATCGCGGCAGGAACGCTGAAAATCGCACCAACATCGCAGCCCTCCATGCAATGTCCGCAGTAATGGCAAGCGGGGCGTTTGTCGTAAGGCTTAGTTAATAGCGCCTTTCGCGTGGCAATAAAGGGGATGTTGAGGCGGTCACAGGCGCGCTTGACCAGCAGATCGGAGCAGCGCATTTTGAGCGGCGGCAGAAATTCGCCATCCGGCTAATATGAAATTAGATCTGTTGAGCGTCTTTTTGGGATATTTTT
>JBJMGL010000438.1:0-1782 GCA_045807985.1 Bryobacteraceae bacterium | reverse complement strand
TCCATTGCAGACCATGGCATGAAGCCGGTTTTCGAGAGCGTCCTTGACATGGGCATTCCAATAGATGTTGTATGACTCCGGCCATAGGTTGCGAATGCTGTTCGAGCCGCCGAGTTGCAGCGAAATCAGGTGATCCACCTCGTACTGGCTCGGAGTGTAGGGAATGTTGTACTTCTGGTAAACCTGGCGTTTGACGGACGTGGGAACATCGCGGACTTTCTTTGAATATCCGGGCGTGCAGATGTCGTCCTTGGTCACCTCCAGCGTCGCGCCCGGCGTCAGGTTCGAATCGGGCAGAGATCCCGCTTCCGGCGCTGCTTTCGGCGGCGCTACTTTTGCGGATGGCTTGCGTTCTGCTGGTTTTGTTTTTTCCGGGGCTTGGTTGCGACAGCCCGCCAGAACCAGGAATAAAGAGAGAAGAATAAGAGTACGCATAGAAAACTAACCTTGCGGGACGCCAGCCTTGCGGAAGACCGCCAGCGAGCTTTCGAGACCCCGGCGGGCCGCTTCCTCGGGCGGCTTGCCTTTCATGCGGCCGAAAACTTCCACGCTGAGGGCGTCGGTATAGCCGATCTTGTGCAATGCCTGAAGAAAACCGGTCAGGTTAATCACGCCCTCGCCGGGAAGCAGACGTTGATTATCACGGATCTGTTCAGGCGGAAGATTTGGAGCATCGTTGAAATGAACGTGGACAATACGGTCACGGCCCGCGTTGATGATGTCCTCGGGGGTAGCGCCCGCGTGATGCCAGTGCCAGGAGTCGAGCAGCAGACCCACATTAGGCCCGCATTCCTTGGCGAAGGCCAGCATATCGTTCATGCGCCAGATAAATTCGTACGGCTTGGCTTTGCGAATATGCAGCGGCCCTAAAAATTCCAATCCCAAACGAACGTTGTGCCGCGCTAGGATCTTAGCGCTTTTGGTAAAGCGTTCGCGGTAGATTTTGGTGAGCTGGTCGCGGGGCGTATCGCTGGATGACAGCAGGTACGTCATCATGCGCGTGCAGTGGATCGCTGCGGCAAAGCGGGCCTGCTCGTCCAGTTTGGCAAGCGACTGCTCAAAGGCGGCATCGTCCTTCTGGAAGACAACGGGAAAATTGAGAATCGCGGGGCGCAGCTTGAGTCCCGATAGCAACTCATTCGTGGCAGCGGCGCCGGCTTTCATAGCAGCGTCTAACATCACGTCCGTTCCGGGGAAACCGGTTTTCGCGGCCAAGCGGGCGAAGTCGGGCCAAGGCACTTCGTTGTTGATGAGAACGCTGTTCAGGGAAAGATACATGCCGTGTTCGGCTGCTAACCCCCGTAGGGCAGGAACAACGGTTAGCGCTTTCAGCGCGGCGCGGCGGGACAGAAGGGGCATAAATTGTCGTTTTTGATCATACATGCTGCCGCAAGAAACGGATAGTAAGAGTATGGCGATCGGTTCTAGTATCGGGTTATGAAAGCTATTGTGTCGGATGCAAATCGTCAACGCATCGAGCAACTGTGCGGCTATATCCGCGCCCATTGTAGTGATGGAGAAACGTTGAGCTTGGAGAAATTGTCCCAGCGGGCTGATCTGAGCCCGTTTCACCTGCAGCGAACCTTTAAAGCCGTAACGGGAAGCACGCCGCGCGAGTATGTGGAGATGTGCCGCATGGATCTGTTGAAGAGCGAGCTGCGAAACGGTAAGCCGGTGACGGACGCCATTTACGAGGCGGGATTCGGCGGCAGCAGCCGGGTTTATGAGAAAGTCGATACGCGCCTGGGCATGACGCCCCGCGAGTACCGGCAGCGCGGGAAG
>JBJMGL010000437.1:0-8796 GCA_045807985.1 Bryobacteraceae bacterium | reverse complement strand
TGTGCAGCTCAATCTGCTTCTTGAACCAGCTCGCATTACCCGTCAGTAAGAACACAATCAGAACCACGCAAGCAAGAGCAACAATCGACAGGGTGCCGACTTTTAATTGAGCAAAGCCTACTTTTTCCTTCGCGGGCATACTTATGTCTCTTTCCTGATGAATTTCCTCACGTAATCGTCTTTTGATGATTCCAGTTCTTGACGCGTGCCAAAAAAGACGATTTCCCCATCCTTCATCACAATGAACTTTGTGCGCGTTTCGAGTTTCTTGCTCTCAGGGCCGTCGCCAACCGGCTGCAGTTCTTCGCCTTGGTAGCGGAAATTAGCCATGATTTCGCCATCCTGATAGCGATGCGTGACAATGAGTGAGGCGCTATTCCGCATGTCGCGCTCCTTGGCAATCAGCGCCATGATGGTATTCGCGGTAATTGGATCAAGACCAGCAGTAGGCGAATCGTAAAGCACTAAAGGCGGTTCCGTCACAATCGCCCGCGCAATCCCGACGCGGCGGCGCATGCCGCCTGACACTTCACTGGGAAACTGATTAAATGTCTGCTCCAGCTCAACAAAGCGCAACGCTTCCCGGACACGTTTCTCAGCGTCTCCATTGGATACTTGATGATCTTTGCCATCCTCGGCTTGACGGTTCAGCAAAGGGTACTCCACGTTTTCGCCAATGGTGAGCGAATCGAACAGCCCGCCTTCCTGAAACAGAAATCCAGCGCGGCTCCGCAAAGCGTAAAGCTCCTGCTCCCGCATGGAGGTGACTGGGTTGCCAAACAGCCGGATCTCGCCTGAATCCACGGGTATCAAGCCAACCACAGCTTTCAGCAACATGGTCTTGCCGCTGCCTGCCGCGCCAAAGATAATACGCGTTTCACCGGGCTTCAGCGTTAGCGAGATATTCTTTAGCGCCCATTTCTCGCCAAACTGTAAGCAAACGTCCTTAAACTCCAGAATGGGACTATTGTTCTCCGGCATGCTGCACTACAGATTGACGAAGACCTTATCGATTAAAAACGTCACAAAGAAGATCCAGATCGAAGCCACGACGACCGCCTGCGTAGTGGCACGCCCCACGCCCTGTGTTCCGCCCGTGGTGCGTAATCCATAAAAACAGCCCACCAGCGAAATGATAATGCCAAATAGAAACGGCTTCATCAAACCCTGCGCGAGGTCGTTTAAAACCAGGGCGCGCCACGAGGTAGACCAATAGGAACCGCCGCTAATAATATGGAGCAGCGGAACGGCCACCAGATAAGCCCCAAATAGACCGATAGCATCCGCAATCACCGTCAAGCACGGCAGCATCAAAGCCGTTGCCGTCAAGCGAGGGGTGACCAGTTTCTGAACGGGGTCTGTCCCTAAAGCGCGCATCGCGTCAATCTGCTCCGTCACCTTCATGGAACCCAGTTCACTGGCGATTCCCGAAGCATTGCGGCCAGCAACCAGCAAGGCCGTGAGCACAGGTCCCAACTCGCGCACAAGCGTTAGGGCAACAATAGAACCAACCTGACTGCTCGCGCCGTACGTGTTCAGGGCACGCGACATTTGCAGCGCAATAATAGCTCCGCTGAAAAAGCCGATCAGCACTGTAATCGGTATGCTGCCTATGCCGATAGCATCCATCTGGAGGAAGACGTCATCGTAATAGTGCGGACGACGGACAATGTTGAGAAACGCCCGGCCAGCCAGGAGAACGAATTCCTGAAAGGAGCCAATCCATGTTGTCAGGAAACGACCCAAATAAGGTCTCCCGGCAACGATCTCTCCTTCATATGGCTCGATGCTAACATGTCGTGTATTTTCAATTCTAATAGCTTGCGTGAGCAGTGAGCTTTTAAGAGGAATAGGCCTTCAAAAGGCAACGTCAGCTGGTACTGAGTTCTCGCTGATATTATCTTTCTGATCAACGGCGCTGATAGCATAACGATACGTCTTGCCATGCTCCACCTTACGGTCGCTGAACGTTGGCAATGTGACGAGATCGCCCTGGCGCTCGAACGGCCCGCCATTCGTCGAACGATATACGTAATAGCCCTTCGTATCCGCTTCCGGACTGCGCGTCCAGGTCACTTCCACCGAGTCCGGTCCAGCTAAAGCCACTACACTGGTTGGAACCGAAGGCGCGAACTTATCGGGAAATTGAGCTTTCACCACTTTCGAAGGCAAACTTTCCGCCGCGCCTTTTTTTGCAATAACAGTGTAAATATACGGCGTATCCCATTGTGACGTGGTATCAGTGTACTCCGGCTTTTCGGCTACTCCGATGGAAGCGGGAGTCTTCTCGCCAGGACCTTGCCGTAGAATTTCGTAATGAGTTCCCCCGGACTCTTCACTCCATGTCAATCGATACCCTTCGCGCGTCGCTTCCCATTTCACTTGCGGAGTTGGCAGCGGCGGAATCACTTCGAGACTGACGCGATTCGACCACTGTGAGTAATGCTCGCCTCTTTTCACGGCAGTACGGACAGCAACGTCAATTTTCTTGTCCTGCCATTCAGAAACCGGAAGCTTCTTCGTAACCGGTAGCGGACGCGGAGCGTCCGGGTCATTCTCTTCTGGAAACGGAACTTCGTAGCACTTCGCCGTTGCTTCCCACCGCCCAAAATCAAACGGGATCACGCTAGGACCGATCCGTAAATCAATATTGGAAAACTGCCGGATCGCTAAAGCATCGATCGTGCGCGGCGGCGTGGTGAAAGTAATGATCAACTGATTACCCCGTTCTACCACGGCAAGATCACTAACGGGATATGGAATCTGAGGCGAGGGGGGAACAACCGGCCCGACATATCCGCAGCTGAGGAGAAAGCAAGGTAAGGAAGTTGCAGCAAGGAGGAGAAAACGCACTACAGGATATACCTGCTGAGGTCTTGATCTTTCACAATCTCGGTCAGTTGTTTCCGTACATATGCTGAGTCGATCTTAACGGTCTTCTTTTTCAGATCGGGACCTTCAAAAGAGATCTCTTCCAGCAGCTTTTCCATGATGGTGTGCAACCGTCGAGCGCCGATGTTCTCAGCCGATTGATTCACCTGCGCCGCAATACGGGCAATCTCCGTCAAGGAGTCATCTGTAAAGCTGAGCTTGATTCCTTCCGTTTCCAATAGCGCAGTGTATTGCTTCACCAACGCCGATTTCGGTTCCTTCAAAATGCGTATAAAATCGGCTTCGCTCAACGATTTCAGCTCGACGCGAATCGGGAAACGCCCTTGCAGTTCCGGAATCAAGTCAGCAGGCTTGGACACATGAAACGCGCCAGCCGCTACAAACAAAATGTGATCCGTCCGCACAAAGCCATGCCGGGTGTTCACTGTGGTTCCTTCCACAATCGGCAGAATGTCGCGCTGTACGCCTTCGCGGCTTACATCCGGTCCATGTCCGCCCTCGCGGCCCGCAATCTTATCGATCTCATCCAGAAACACAATGCCGTTGCGTTCGACTCGCTCCAGGGCAACCCGCGTCACCTGGTCCATGTCAACCAGCTTCCCCTCTTCTTCCTGGACTAAATACTCCAGCGCCTCCGAAACCCGCATGTTGCGCTTCTTCGTGCGCGGCCCGAAAAGACCGGGAATAACGTCTTTGAGATTGATGTCCATCTCCTCGACATTGCCATTGGTGGCAATCTCGAACGTGGGACCTCGCTCTTTAACATCCACCTCCACCATGCGGTCATCCAGCTTGCCAGCGCGTAATTTCTCACGGAGCTTTTCGCGCGTGCGTTCGTTGCTTTCGGTCGGCTCGGGTTGCGGCGGCATCAACAGATCGAGTAAACGGTCTTCCGCCTGCTGTTCCGCCCGGTCCGCCACCTGTTCCAGCCGCTCTTCGCGAACCATGTCGATACCGACATCGACTAAATCACGAATCATCGATTCCACATCGCGCCCGACATAGCCGACTTCCGTGAACTTGCTGGCTTCCACCTTAAGAAAAGGCGAATTTGCCAGCTTGGCGAGACGTCGCGCAATCTCGGTCTTACCGACGCCCGTAGGCCCGATCATCAGGATATTCTTCGGCATGACCTCTTCGGCCATCTCCGGCTCCAGCTTCTGCCGCCGCACGCGGTTACGGAGAGCAATGGCTACTGAACGTTTGGCGTCGGCCTGGCCAATCACGTGCTTATCCAGCTCCGCTACAATTTCACGCGGAGTCAGTTCGTCCAGCAAAGGAGCTTCATCATTGGATTGCTGGGGAAGATAGATCACCATTACGCCAGCTCCTCAAACTGAATATTGCCGTTCGTATAGATACAAACATCACCCGCGATTTTCATGGCTTTCTCAACAATCTCATGCGCGCCCAGTTCCGTATTGCCGAGCAGCGCAATCGCGGCGCTCTTGGCAAACGCGCCGCCCGATCCAATCGCCGCAATCGGGCTATCCGGCTCAATCACATCACCAGTGCCGCTAACGATATACATGTCCTGTGTATCCGCTACCAGCAGCAGCGCTTCCAAATGGCGCAGCATACGATCGGTGCGCCACTCCTTGGCAAGCT
Organism: Bryobacteraceae bacterium; assembly: GCA_045807985.1. Classification (GTDB taxonomy): domain Bacteria; phylum Acidobacteriota; class Terriglobia; order Bryobacterales; family Bryobacteraceae; genus Bog-105. The sequence continues at coordinate 4,296 of JBJMGL010000437.1, read as the reverse complement.
CCACGACAGAGCGCGGGAGGTTACCGCTGTACTGCTCCAGCTTTGCTTCAAAACGAGCGAACAGCGCAAAAGCATCAGCGGTCGATCCAGCAAAACCGGAAATTATTTTGCCATTATAAAGTCGGCGCAATTTGCGCGCGCCGCTTTTAAGAACCTCACTGCCCATGGTGACCTGTCCGTCACCCGCGAGAACCACCTTGCCGTTCCGCCGCACGCAAAGAATCGTCGTCGAACGGATTTTCTTATTCATGATCTGGAAATTCCATTTCAGCACAGGGATCAGTCCTGTTCCGCCAAAGCAAAAAGCCAGGGCAACCGTCAGCCCTGGCTAGAAGGAGAAAAAGGTTGAGACCACTTAGAAAATAATCTTCGCGGCAATATTCAGAATGCGGGCGTTAGTTTGCGTGCTGCTAACGCGGCCAAACTGAGGAGATCCGACTGTGGCTGCGGCAAGATTCGACAAACTAAAGATCGGGTGATTAAAGACGTTATAAGCGTCTCCACGCAACTGAAATCCGACTTTCTCGCCAAACTTGAACGTCTTCATCAGTGAAACATCGAATTGGCTTTGGAAAGGACCACGGATGTTGGGATTGCGTCCCATATTGCCGAATGGTTGACCAGAGTTATTAGCCGCAGGCCCAACTCCGCCAATCGGGTAAGGCGTATTGAACGCGCTGTAACCAGGTTGGTAGTAGCCCGCAAGAACGCTGCCTGACGGCAGCGTGGGAACGGTATTGACAATGCCGGAACGGAAGGCAGAAGTTCCTGGGTCCGTGTAAGCACGCCAGTCATTACCGTTGTAAATATTTTCAATCTGACCATCCAGCTTCGGATAAAGTGTAGTGGTGTAGCCGCCAACGTTGTTGGTTCCACAAGCGCAAGTAAAGTTAATTGGCAGGCTCGACTGCAGTGTTGTATAGCCTGACACATTCCATCCGCCAACCAGCGTTTTCCAGATACCTTGGGAGGGTCCTGGCAGGTCGTATGAATAAGTAGCAACAAAACGATGAGGCCGATCAAAGTCTGATAAGCCTCGCTGTAGTTGCGGGAACCGCTGGTTTCCGCCAGAGTTGCCTAAATCCTGCGTAGCTGATCCAGAGTTATTATCAATTGACTTTGAATAAGTATAGGCAAACTGGAGAAAAGCGTTATTCATCCGGCGGGATAACGTGGAGACAAACGCGTTATAGGAGGAATGTCCATTGGCGGTTACTGTATTCAGACCAGTGGAACTGAAGCCGACGACCGGAACACGTGCCGGAACGTTACGGGAGGAGTTGGCCGTGAGACCGCGGATCGGAGCAGCAGGACTTGCTAAGTTTGCCTGGTTCAGTTGCAAGCTCTGTAGCAAACGAACGCCTTGCGAACCGGCATAGCCAATTTCTCCAGTCCATTTTCCAGGGAGCTCGCGTTGTATGGAGAAATTGTACTGCTCCGCATAAGGAGTCCGCATATTCCGCTGAAACGGATTCAGCGCAAGCAGGTTTCCTCCTGTAAATACTGGTGATCCGGCGGCATTAAACCCCGTAAAGGTCGGGAAACTCGGGAAAACTGGGAACTGCGAGGGCAGCGGTAAATTCGGGAACGGATTCGCGTTTGTTGAGCCAATCGTGGTCCCTGGATTCACCACTGACGACTGCGAAAAGAAAGGTGCAGCCGTGATCAACCCAAGCAATGTTTGATTAGAGATGCGTACGTAATAGATGCCGTATCCCGCGCGGATGGAAGTTTTACCGTCGCCGATCGGGTCCCAGGCTAAGCCAACGCGCGGCGCAAAGTTCAAATTGTTCGCTATCGTGAACGTTGAGCTTGATACTCCGGGCGTACCCTTGATCGTTCCAAAGTTCGCGTTTTCGGGCAAGATAAATCCATTAATCAAGCCGGGACCGCCCGTGGCAAGAGTTTGCGCATCTAAACGGCTCGGATCAAAATTGCCAAGCCGGTTTCGTCTGTCCGTGGACGGACTTAAATAGTCGTAGCGAACACCCAAATTCAGCGTCAGGCGGGAGCTTAGCTTAAAGTCATCCTGAACAAAGCCGGAAAGGTCATGAGCACGGAAATCGCGGTATGTTTGGCCGGTGCCAACAAACTCCTGTAAGAGATTACCTGTCAGAAAATCAGTAAACAGGTTATAGCCGAGAAAGCCCCGAGAAGCAAAATTATTGAATGTATTAATTTGGTAGTTACGACCTTCAAACCCGAAACGAATCGTATGCTTGCCCAAGCTCCACGCCAGCGTATCGGTATAGTTCAGGGTATTGTTATAGGAAGCTTGGTCATTATTCGTGGAAATACCGCCAAACTGCGGAAGGATATCGTTGGTGTAAAACAACGGAATACCGGGGAAAATTGACGAGTTAAAGCGCGTCATCCCGATATCGGAAAGCTTGGCCGGGTCAGGAGCAATCTGAGCCGTGTAGACGCGATTGAAACCAACACGAGCCTCATTCACCAGATTCGGGCTGATAGTCCAAGTCAAGTTGACAGACCCATTGTGATTAACAATCGGCCTAGTCTCACCACTGCCAAGGTTGTTCATCGTGCCGCTACTAGTGCCTTGTCCACCAAGCGGATCGAAAGTAACGGCATTGGCATGGAAGTAACGCAAGCCAAGGCGAACACTATTGCCGAAAGTATTATCGCCATTCAAATTGTATTGGTCTTCGCTGTATTTCAGCGGCTTGGCAACGCTTAACTGCCCAAACTGACCAGGCGCGGCGCCTACCCCGGAAGGGATGAGAAATCCATTGAACTGACCGGGAACATTTAACAGCCGCAAAGCTACCGGGTCCAAACTGCCGGGCGTGAGACCAAATGCCTGCTCAATATTGGCCCGGGAGCGGACGGCTGGCAGCACTGGAAAGGCCGTGTTGATCGCGCCAGAAACACCGTTGGTTTGGTAAGTTCCCTGGTAAGAACCAAAAAAGAAAGTATCTTTCAGCAAGGGAACCGGGCCGCCAAAGTTACCGCCAAACTGATTCTGCCGTAAAACAGGCTGCTTCTGCCCTGTCTTGTTGAAGAACCACTCATTCGCATTCATGGCTTCATTGCGGAAATATTCGTAAACCTCACCATGAAACTGGGGCGTGCCGCCTTTAGTAATCACGTTGATGTTTCCACCAGATGTTTTCCCTGCAGCCGCGTCATAAAGACTTGTCTGCACACGAAACTCCTCAATCGTGTCAGGAGCCGGAATCGGCACAGCACCAAAATTGTTATTTCCCAGGTTATTGGAGTCAATGCCATTGATCACTAAATTATTATTGGTGCCGCGCTGCCCATTAACATAAACAATGGAGGAAGCACGGCCCGCCGTAGCGGCCTGCGGCAAGGAAGAACTCGTGTTTGCGTTCAACGCCAATAGATTCGTGAAATTGCGCGTTGCCAGCGGTAAAGCTTCCAGCGTCCTGCCGGGCAGCACATTGCCAAGCGTCGAATTAGTCGTATTCACCTGAGTAGCCACTGCGTTTACTTCGACAGCCGATGTTGTTTGACCAATCTCAAGCGTGACATTCACTTGCCGGACAACCGTCACTTCAACTTTGATCTCATTCACGATAGCCTTGTTAAACCCGCTCGCCTCCACACTCAGCGAGTAAACTCCTGACGGCAATAACGGAAATGTAAAAAGGCCATCATTTCCAGTTGTCTTTGTGGTTGTCGCGCCTAACTGTGAAGTCAGAGTAATTGCGGCATTTGGGACAGCCGCGCCACTCTGGTCAGTAATAGTCCCAGTGACCGCGCCGGACTGATTCGTTGTCTGCCCCCATGCAGCCGACATCGCAAATAGGAAAACAATGAAATAAGAGACCGTCTTAGTACGTGAAATCAAAACCTCATCCCCCGGAGGGGTGATGCTGCACGCCAGTGGCCAACACTTGCCGAAAACTAAACTCTTGATTCCCGGTAGAGAGTACCCACTAAACTAAGAGAAATCCTAGTTTTGGTATTGGGAAGCTACTGGGTTCAGGAAATAGAAACTGTAGATTCAGAGTCTTGAAGCGCCTGAACGACTAATCACCTATCGAAGATCCTGCGGCTGTTAGCGCCGACCAAAGCTTACGTCTTGCTCTCATATATTTGTCGTAAGCGCGCGTCTCTTTCCGAAAGTGCTCTAACAAAGTCAAGCGTTGCGTCGGCGATAGCGAATCGAATGCTGAATCCTTCAATAGTTCGTGAGTTCTATTAATAGTGCGAGTATATTGTGTGAGGGCGGTAGCACTGCTCGTTTGAAGCTCTCTTAGCATTTCATTACATCCTTACTCTCTGCTACAAATCGAAACTTCAGTACTC
>JBJMGL010000436.1:0-7592 GCA_045807985.1 Bryobacteraceae bacterium | reverse complement strand
GGATAAAATTCATTATTAAACTCGAACGCCCAGCCAGACGGCTCCACATTCGGACGCTTCACCGCCCAATCGCCCTTCCGCCGCACCTCTTTTGCAAGAAACCAGTCGGCTACTTTCGTCAGGTTCTGAGCCGGAGGATTCTTTGTTTCACCCAGCGCAAAGGCCGCAATAGCCGTATCCCAAACAGGCGAAAAACAAGGCTGCATAAAGAAGCCCTGCGCGTCGTTATCAACCATCAGGTTGTTGAACTCTTTCTCCGCGTCGCGGCGCAGCGGATGATCTGTGTCATAGCCTAAAAGATCAAGCGCCATCACCGCATACTGCATGGACGGATAAATGGCTCCCAGGCCGTCCGATCCTTCAAAGTGTTGGATCATCCACTGCTCGCATTTGCTGATCGCCGCTCTTCGAACGAAGTTAGGGCCAAAGCGTTCCCACTTCTTCAGAAAGCCATCCAGCGCCAGAAAGCAGTTTCGCCAGCTAAACGCCTTCAAATCCCGCTCTGGGTGCATAGGCGCGCCCGCCAGATAAAGCTCATCCAAAGTGAAATTTGCCGGAACCGGACGATTCGGATTTGCCGCATGCACAATCGATAGCGGAATCACAATAGCCCGAGTCCAAGCCGACATCTGATAAATAAAGTTGAACGGAAGGAAGATCAATTCCGGCGGAATCGCCGGGCAAGCTTCTCGCGGAAACAGGTTAAACAGGCTGAGATTAGTACGAACATAACTGTTCGCTGCCTGCAAGCCGCCCATCTCCAGAATGCGATCACGAAGCCGCGTCATGCGAGAGTCGTGGGCTGGAACGCCCGCAACCTTTAAACCAAAATACGCTTTGATGGAAGCATTGATCTCGGAAGGACCGTGCGCGTAGATATTAAATCCGCCGTCCTCCAGTTGCCGCATCAGGATGCTGGCTGCGGCCCGGTCAACTTGCGGACGTGTCGGCGGATTCCAGACACCGTCCACCGGAGGATGCAGCCAAAGCTGCATCAGTATATAGTCAGCTTCCAGTGTTGTGTCGGCTCGAAGGTCAGCCCACCAAAAGCCCCCGGCTGTTTGGCGCCGGAGCAGGGAGGTGGATACCTTTCGAATAGCATCCGCGGCAGCGTAATTCAGCGACTCAGAAACCTGCAGACTTGACTTCATCGTTAATGGCTAAAAACTGGCATTAAGCCCGCACGGTATACAGGCGGGGCGTAAAACTCTCCAGATCAGACGGAAGCGTAAAACGTACGTCTTCCTCCTTAATTTCAGCTTCTTCCAATTGAGAATAGCCGCTTGCGCGTAAATGATCAATTAATTCCTGCACTAGATGTTCAGGCGCGGAAGCCCCGGCCGTTACAGCTACGGTATCAACGCCTTTCAGCATCGCGGACTGCACGTCGCCGCAATCATCCAGCAGGTAGGCAGGAACACCCGCCTTTTCGCAAACTTCCACCAGACGGCGCGAATTTGAGCTGTTCTGTGATCCCACCACAAGCAACGCCTGACATAATGGCGCTACCGCTTTGACGGCTAACTGCCGGTTCTCGGTTGCATAACAAATGTCCTGCGTTTTGGGTCCAGCAATCTTAGGAAAGCGCTCCTTCAGGCGGCTCACAATATCACTGGTTTCATCCAGCGAAAGCGTGGTCTGCGTCAGATAAACAACGCGCTCCGGATCTTTGATGTTCAGTCGGTTCACATCCTCGACATCAGAGACCAGAACCGTGCATTCCGGCGCTTCGCCCAGCGTTCCCGTGACTTCGTCGTGATCGCGGTGCCCAATCAGAACAATGGTATAGCCCTGCTTGGCAAACCGCACCGCCTCCAGGTGAACCTTCGTGACCAATGGGCAAGTCGCGTCAATCACCTGCAACCGCCGCTCCTTCGCCTCGGCACGAACCGCTGGAGACACGCCATGGGCGCTAAAGATCACGCGCGCCCCCTCCGGCACCTCGCTCAATTCTTCAACGAAAATGGCTCCCGCCCGGCGAAGCTCATCCACCACGTGGCGGTTGTGAACAATTTCCTTGCGGACATAAATCGGCGCGCCATAAAGGTCCAGAGCAATCCTAACTACATCGATAGCACGCACAACGCCCGCGCAAAAACCACGCGGCTTGAGCAAAATAATCTTCTTTTGAGTGCCGCTCACCGGAGCGATATCAGTAGGTATAGCAGTCTCGTCTACGAGGCCAGTGGGAGGCATAAGGGGAAACATTAAGTATAACAAGCAATTATGCTTTTCGGCAGCATCAAACACACCGTGAACTCGGCAGGAAGCCACCGCCACGACCTCCGCAGGTATCAGGGAAAGAATCTCCTCTATCTTCTGTTAGCCGTCTGCTTTCCGGCTGGTCTCCTCTACCTGCGACTAGTACTGGGACTGGCCGCAATCGATACTCGGGTGACCCTTGTGCAATCTGCTTGGTTGAACAGAACATCGACCTTTGCGCTGATCACGTTTTTTCTGGCGCAATTTATTTGCGCGCGTTACATACAGCGGTTATTGAAACCCCGCCAAACAGCACTGGGAAAATCGCTGCAGTATGGAACTGTGTTCCTATTATGTGTTTTCTTTTCGCTCACAGGAGCCATCATGCTTGAAGCCTTTGGCTTTAATGTTTTCTTACGAGTGGGCGGAATCCGCTAGCAGCGGTATAACTGCAATCATACTTAAATCATGAAAACCGCGATTTCGCTATCTGATGAACTATTCCATCGAGCAGAGATAGCGGCCAAGAGGCTGCGCATTTCCCGGAGCCAGTTGTATGCGCAAGCTTTGACTGCCTTTCTAGCGCAGAATAATTCTCAATTGGTAACTGAGCAGTTGAACCGAGTGTACTCACATACAAGGGCCGAATCTGAATAAAGCCAGGAAACTACTGTTCGCTGGAAGCGGATACTTCACTCTTTGCGAGGCAAAGTTCCTTCTAGAAAAAGTTCCACGCCACGGGCGACCCAGGCGTTGATCTGCCTTTCTGTCAAGGCCTCACTGAGGCCAAGCAGGTTTTTTAGGTGAAAGTTGCCCATCATGATGCCCAAGAACTGGATCGCGAGCGCTTCCGCGTTCCCGGATCGCAGCAATCCAGCCTTCTGCCAATGTTCGATATTGCGCCGCAAAGCGCGAATTCCCGCCTCTGGCCCGGCAGTAAAAAACGTTGAAGCTAATTCGGGAAAACGCTGAGCTTCCGCAATCATCGCCCGGAACATGGCCCGCCCTTCCGGGTCCGAAATAATTGACAAAAATTTCCTGCCGAGAGCAGTCAAGCCTGCCCTGGGGTCCAGGTCCGCTACATCCATCGTCAGGAACGAAGTGAGCTTATTCCGGCACTTCGCTTGGACCATGGCAGCAAATAATCCTTCTTTGCCGCCGTAGTAACTATAAAGCGTGGTTTTAGATCCCCCCACCCGCTCCAGAATGTCATCCAGACTCACGGCATCATAACCGCGTTCGAGAAACAGCTCGCTGGCGACCTTGAGTATATCGGTCTGCTTCTTTTGCGCCCTGGTATTTGGCATTAAACGAGGTGGCCCTGCAGCATCTTCGTGAGAATCTATTTTCTCATCAAGCAGTTGCACCATTCACCGGAGTCACTTTCTAGATGCTGACTCGAATGTCCGCGCCGCCTGTGTTCTGTCCCTAAGTTTTTCCATCGTGCTGGTCATCGCCTCCCGGGAAAATCGTTCAATAACTGGCGCAATCAGCCATCTGATCGAAGCAGGAACACCGCGGCTGAGCGTTAGGGTCTCCACCTCAACAGAGACGCCCGTATCAAATTGCCGATACCGGACAATGGTAAATACTTTCTCGATGTACCCATGTGAAGCGCTCATGGACAGCGGCTTTTCGTCGGGGCCACCCGGATTTTGAAGCTCAACCAGTTGCATGGCTTCCGTGACGCTGTAACCCGTGCGTTCATTTAGTCGAAAATAAGTTGTCCGAAATTCGCCGAGAAGTCCCGCCTTAATTCCAAACCCTTTCTGGACAAACTTCAACCGGTAATTGAATTCATCAGGCTGATGGCCCAGAAGTTTGGAGTGGATCACCCCCGGCTTGTAAAGTTCCGCATAGGAGTCATAATCCTGTAGAACGGCAAGGACATCAAAAGCGCGAACGTTAGGAATGAAAACAGCTCCCATCCAGTGATGAATAAGTCCTGAGGGAACAGCTGCCATCTCTCCCTGTGCTGAGGGAACAGCAGGATTTTCGCCGGACCGAACTTCTTCCATCTTGGCCGGTTGCCCATGCACAGAGAGAAAGTGATCGGGATTACAAGACTGGCGCGTGAGCTCCACTTTGGACTGCTGAACGTGTTTCTCCCAGGCAGCGAGCGTGTTCGCGGTTACTGTCGCCGCGTGGGAGTGGCGGATCAGTAGAAGGCCGGCAAACATCGCCATCTTGCCTACGCTTAATCCGCGGACGCTTGTGAATCGCATAACAGCTTTCTAATGGCATCAAGCTAGAAAACAATTTGATACCGTACCGAACAGTACTACGATGAAAGCTGATTAAGTGGGGTTGCAAGCTTTTCAAAAAAATTATTTTTCGTAAGGGATCTCGCGCTTCACAGGAGTTAATGATACCGTACAGTACAGTATTAACTTGCCGCGCTACAAGCAGTTGATTCCTTCGTATTGAAGAGATCTGGTAGGCTAATCGACGCAATACCCACATTTACTCCTGGAGAAAACCATACTGATGAAGCAGAACTATTTCAAAGCTAGATGGCATCGCTCTGTGTGGATGTTGATAGTAGCAATGGCGTTTATCCTTGCTTCCAAGGATGCGCAAGCAGCACCCTTCGAGTTGATCTATAGCGGCTCTTTCAACACTCAAAATGCGCTCAACCTTGCCTCGCAATCAAACCCTACTTATTTCACTGAATACACGTCATTTACCTTACGTGCATTTTTTGACACAAGCAGCCCGAATCTCGCGCCGCCTTCTCCTCCCTTGCCTCCGCCGTTTGCTGGCTTCCGCTCTTACGCGCCCTCGCTCGTGACAATCGACATTGGGAACCAAATATACACAGTCGACAGCATCACCACGAATGCCACGGCAGGAGTGGCGGTCGCAATCTTTGACCGGAATGCTTTCTTCCCTGGCCGTTATGGAATTGGTATCTTGTAGCAGCCGCCGCAAGACGGTGGCGGCATTGTCGGTGATTTTCAGGGAGCGTCGCCGGATTACACAGTGGATACATTAACGTCGACCAGATTTACGGGCTATTATGGGGTCGGCTACAGCTCGGGCGTATGTCTGCGGGGAACTTCCGGGAACTGCCAATTACCCGCAGTTACTCCATTCGTGCTTCACGACAGCGCGAACCAGACCTGGGCGCTCACTCTGGGAAACTATGAGGAAGATTATCCGGTAGTTCATGATCCTACGTCGGAAAATATTCCGGGACCGCTGAACCAGGCGCAACTGGTAGCGACACCCGAGCCAGGTACGCTAGGCGTGGTAGGCGTAGCATTAGCGGCCGTGCTCGGCTCCTCTCGTCGGCGACGTAAATAGCAACGAATTTTTAATCCTTCGTGGAGGTGGCGTAGCCTGCTGTGGTTTTGCTGTCTGCGCCCTCCATCAATTCATAAGCCATCATGTGGCAAACAATCAGATGGGCATCTTCAATCCGGCCCATGTGCTGCACCGGTACCTGAATATTCAGCTCCGCCGCTTGCCCCAGCTTTCCCCCATCGCGTCCCGTTAATCCGATCGTCTTGCATCCAATGGACCGGGCGTATTCCACAGCCCGCAGCACATTCGGAGAATTACCTGATCCGCTAATCGCAATCAGAACATCATCGCTATTGGCAAAATTTTTCAACTGCTCCACAAAAACCGCCTCATAGTTAACATCGTTCGAGTAAGCCGTCAAGGTCGGCAAGGAGTCAGTGAGCGCCAAGATGCGAAACCGCTTTTCGCGCTGATAACTCGCGCCTTTGATGATGTCGCAAACAAAGTGCGAGGCCGTTGACGCGCTGCCGCCGTTACCGCACGTAAAAATGTGGTGGTCCGTGTCGCGCGCTTCCCGCAGCCAGGCCGTCGCCTTCTCCACCTTATCGAGATCAATCCGATTTACTGCGTTCAGTAAGTCTTCTTTGTAATTTGCCGCAAACGTCATCTCCCTAAATCTCCTTGTCTATTACTTACTTTACGGAATCTAACGCGGTTCGTGACAGGACCCGCAATCCAGGCTTGCGTGTGTTTCGCGGTGGCAACTCATGCAGCTTCCCATTGACATATCGTGTTCCTGCCATAGCGTGACGCGTTGCGCTACCGGCCCATGACAACTCTCGCACTTCACGCCGGCCTGTGCGTGCTGACGATGATCGAACCGCACAAACGTAGGAATCTGGTAAACCCGCGTCCAATCCACATCGCGATTCTGCTTGGCAAACGCCGCTAATTTTTGCTCCGCTTGGGATTTAGGCGCAATCGCCGAATGGCAACCCATGCATTTGGAAACTTCCGGCATGTCCACCATCTCGCCGCCTTCGGAGGGAGCGTGACACATCCGGCAAGGCTGCTTTAATTGCGAAGCGTGCAGCTTATGATTAAACTCAATCGGCTGCTTTGGCCCGCGCTGCTTTTCATCCTGCGCGTACGTCCCCCCGCCGAAAGCGTATAAGATCGCCAAAACAATCGCCGTCCTCACAAGTTACCTGTACGCATCTGCTCTGCCATGTAATCGGCCGCGCGCATCGCCAGAGCCGAGATGGTCAAAGTCGGATTTTGCGGGCCTCCCGAAACAAAACTGCTGCCATCCACCACAAACAGGTTCTTCACATCATGAGCCTGATTCCATTTGTTCAGCACGCTCGTCTTGGGATTATCCCCCATGCGGCAAGTGCCTAGCTCATGGATACTCTCGCCCGGCGGCACCATTTGCGAATGTTTCGCCAGCACCTCAAACCCCGCATCATGGCAAACCTCATCCAGCGTGTTCATCGCATCCCGCGCCATGTTGAACTCATTATCGGTATAGCGGGCCCGGATATTCAGCGCCGGAATCCCCCACGCATCCCGCACGCCTTTATCAATTTGCACAAAATGTTCAGGCCGGGGAAGCACCGCGCCCATGACCGTCATGGTGAAACGCGCATCGCTGAGTTCAACCATCCGCCTTTGCAACTCTTCGCCATAAGCTGGAATAAACCGGCTGGGCGGGGTTCCGCCGCTACTGAAATCAACGGCGTAGCCGCGAATAAAACCCTTTTCCCGGGTTTGCAGGTTTCGAAACTGCGGGATATAACCGCCGCCGCCCATCAACTGGTAGGCATTCTTTTTGTCCCGCGCCTCCGGCACAATCGCCTCCACGCTGTTCTTCACATAGAACTGGTCAAACAGATAATGCCCCAATACGCCGCTGGAATTGGCAAGTCCCGAATTCAACAAGAGTCGTGTGCTTTCGAGGCACGCCGCTCCCACTACAACGATACGCGCTTTCGCTTGCATCTCACGGTGGGAACGGCGATCAATAAAAGTAACCCCGTTTGCCAAACCAGTATGGGGGTCCGTGGTGATTTTGCTCACGACCGCGTTGGGAACGACGGTTAAATAGCCACTTTCCAAGGCCGGGGGCAGCAGTAAATTCATGG
>JBJMGL010000435.1:0-4536 GCA_045807985.1 Bryobacteraceae bacterium | reverse complement strand
CAGCAGTTCGGGCAGGAGGACGATATGACGGTGATCTCGATAGCTCGGCAGGCCGTGGGAGTGCAGCCGTTATCGCAGGGACAGGCGGCGACTGTCGCGTTGTAGACTCACGGCGTTGTCAGGCTAATCAAAGAAGCCGCCCGTCTGTCATCCCTCAAGCGTTGGCGGCTCTTAACGAGTAACGGCTCAACGGCTCGTCTGGGGGTGGCGGTCTGGGCAGGCTATGGTAAAAAGCGGAGTTTGAGGGCGGGTGGGGGTGTGGTTTCCACCCGTTTGCTACAGGGACTTCCACAGGGACATGGATTCAATTTTGTGACACGCGATGAGTACAACTGAATACACCCAAAGAAGTCCGAGCAGCAGTTAACTCCCTTATAATCAATAGAAGTGGGCATTAATGAAAACAAGTGAGCACTGGTGATTAGAGCAGATTCTGCGACTCATAATCCTTTGGTCGTAGGTTCAAATCCTACAGGGCCCACTGAACAAACCAGTGACTTACGGGTGTACTTGGAGGCCGTCACAGCGTTATCGACAGCCAAAAAGAATTTAGGGCAATTGCATTCTCATCAGGAGCAGCTCTTTGCCAAGGTGCGGCCTTCCACCAACATCCCGACTAAACCATGAATTCAACAAGCGCACTGCCCATTGATAGCCCGTTTTCCTGTTCAGCATTGAGGTGAGCGATTTTCAACAACCTCTTTGACCCATGACCCATTTGCAGTGTTCCTCGAAAGCTCGTTAGTCGTTTAGTATTATCTAAGGGCATATTTTGCCTGGGAGGCAATATGAGACGATTTCTGGTTCTCTTTATATTCGGTTTGAGCCTGCTGACGCCTATCCAGCAAATGTCAGCCGATTCCGACTTCCACTCCCGAATGAGTGATGAGTGGTGGCAATGGGCAACCTCAATTCCGACACCCGTTAATCCGTTACTCGATGTCACTGGGGAAAACTGTATGGTGGGGCAACATGGTCCGGTGTGGTTTCTGGCCGGCTCCTTTGGAGCTGCCGGCCCGGTCACACGTAACTGCTCAGTACCCGATGATAAGTTGCTGTTCTTCCCGGTCGTAAACTTTATCAATATCAATACTCCGAACGTGTGCGACCAGCCCGACATGTCCGTACGAGAGTTGCGCCAGCAAGCGGCAGACTTCATTGATGGCGTCACGAATGTCTCAGCGGAACTAGATGGGGAACTGATCAAACATGTACGTCGAACTCGATCCCGCGTCTTCGCTGTCACTCTGCCGGAGAACAACATATTCGACACCCCGGACGTGTGCAACGTGCCGGCAGGGGTCTACTCGCCAGCGGTTGATGAAGGGTTTTATGTGTCGCTCAGCCCCCTCAAGGCAGGCGCTCATACGCTGCACTTCCATGCGGAAAATCCCGATCAGAAATTCACACAGGATGTCACTTATAACCTAACTGTTGTACACGTGTCAGTCAGACATCACGAAGAAGAGCAATAAGCTGGCAGGCTGTCATGCAGCAGCTTACTCCGCAGCAATAGGCGCAATGTACTCGACCTCGGAGCTGGTAATAGCCACGCTGCAGATCGGACTCGGAGAGGCCACCGTTATTAGAGGCCACCGTTATTAACGATCATGGCCAATCGTTGCTTACTATAGGTATCAGACCCTACAGGGCCTACTGATTTCTGTAACTCCGCCGGGCGACTACCCCATAATTAACTTCAACGCGTTAATTCGCTCTGAAAGGTAATCGTCTATGAAAAATATTTTGCTTTTGATGCTCGTAACCGCTGGCCTGAGCCAGGCGGTGGATATTTATTCGGTTCGCGATTTGAAAGCGGCGGAGCAGAAACTCTCGCAAAAGAGAACACCGTTTGCCAGTCAGGATTTGGCCCGGTATGGGAACCATTACACGATGCTGGCGCACCGGGAGGAGACTGGATCATCCGAGGTGCATGAGCATGAGGCCGATTTTTTCGTTGTTCAAGAAGGAGAGGCAACGATTGTGACAGGCGGGAAAGTCGTCAACCCACAAACGCAAAAGCCGGGTGAGATTCGAGGAAGCTCCATTACGGGAGGAGAGCGTCATAGGCTTGCAACCGGCGACATCATTCATATACCAGCCGGAATACCGCATCAACTACTGGTTGAGAAGGGTAAACCATTCACATATTTTGTTGTGAAAGTGACTGGACAGTAGATGGTCACTGCCTGCCTTCTAACAGTTTTGGCCTTGGGTGGCGCGGTGGCCGGATTGCTGTTAGGAAAAAGGCGTCGTTTTTCCGCTTATCTCGGAGCTGCCGGCGGCGGGCTGCTTTTCGGCATTGCGGTTTTCTGGATTCTTCCGGAGATTGCCAGCGAATTAAATTGGCTTATAGCTTTTCTTCTGGCGACAGCCGCTTGTTTTGGGATTGCCCTGCTTGACCGCTATTTCGAGCACACAGGCTCCTCGCCAGGACAGGAAGTGATTGGCCCGTTGTTGGCCGCGACGGCGGTCCATAGTTTTCTCGATGGATGGAGTTTAAGAGCCGTGTCAAACCAGCAGGTTGCCAGTGTTGTGGTGCCTTTAGGTTTGGCGCTGCACAAAGTGCCCGAAGGTCTCGCGCTCGGTTGGGTTACGGGGCATTCATTCGTTTCCCGACCGAAGGCGATTGCCCTTTGCTTTCTCGTGGAAGCGATGACGATGGCAGGAGCACTGGTTGAGCCAATTATAGATCGATCCGCAACGGGAGCGTTTGGAATTTGGTGGATGGCTGTTGTGCTGGCGGTGATCGCAGGAAGCTTTTCGTTTCTGGGTATCCACACGGTGCTGCCCGTACGACGGAGAGCAGGAGTGATGGCTGTCTTCCTGGCAACCATGCTGAGCGTGGGCGGAGCCACTCTATTCAGGAGTTAGGCGCCGATTGTCGGCATGGGCGGGTGCTGTTTGTGGAAATCAGTGCGCTTTTGAAATTCACGAGCAAAGGCAATCAGGCGGTTTTCCGTGAAAGGCGGACCGACGATTTGCAGACCAATCGGAAGTCCGTTCACAAAACCGCAAGGAATCGTTAAGGCCGGGAGTCCGCATAAGTTGCTCGCTTGGACTAAACCAGAACCGACGCCGCGCTGATCCGGGTGTTTGCGCGGAGCTTCATCAAAGGGCTGATCAGACCGGTCGGGCAAGTTAAAACGGGTAGGAGCGAGGAGCAGATCAAGGTCCGCGAAAACCTTCCGAAAAGCATCTTGCACCTGTGAGCGGACACGCATCGCTTTCAGGTAATCGACGGCGGAATAGTTCATAGAGGCCTTTAGGCCGGCGATTTGACTTTGGTCAGCCAGGGCATCTACTTGGCCGCTACGAATCAGGACTTCAAAAATGGATGCAGCTTCGGAACCGATAATGGCACTGATGATTGGGCCGTATGGAAAATCGGGGAGTCTGGTTTCCACCATTTGGGGTCCCATGGATTTCACAACCGATAAGGCGTTCGCGAAGGCAGGACGAAGCGGTTCGTTTATCCAGTCAGCAAAGTCAATTTCAGCGAAGCCGGCTTTAAACTCAGTTATTTTCTGATACCAATCGGGTGTGTAGTAGAAGCTTTTGCCGGCGTTGCCGGGGTCATTGGAATCGCTGCCGGCAATCACGCGAAGAACCAGACCGCAGTCTTCAGCAGTGTGGGCGAGAACTCCGACCTTATCCAGAGTCCAAGATAGCGCCATCGCGCCGTGGCGGCTCACGAGACCGTACGTGGGCCGCAGGCCTGTGACGCCGCAGAAGCAGGCGGGAGTCAGGATTGAGCCTGATGTTTCGGAGCCAAGCGCGTAAGGAACGAGACCAGCGGCTACGGCAGCACCGGAACCACTGGACGAACCGCCGGACCAGTACTGTTTATTCCACGGATTGAGGCCCGGACCTTGCAGGGAAGCCGAAGCGGAACTATAACCGCCGCCTCCCGCGAGTTCCACCATGGATAGCTTGCCGATGAGAATTGCCTTGGCGCTATCCAACCGGTTAACGACGGTAGCGTCTTCCTCGAAAACCTGGTTCGCATACGGTTTGGCTCCCCAAGTAGTTGGGAAGTTTGCAACAGCAATTAGATCTTTTACCGCGTAGGGAATACCTTGCAGCGGACCCCGAAAGCGTTCCCGTTTGAATTCATCATCAATATCTTTGGGGTCATTTTTGTCCCGCTTCAGAAGAGAGCAGGCGAGGGCATTGTATTCGGGACCAATTGTTTCCAGGCGTCTGCCGAAAAATTTTGTCAGTTCACTCACGGAAATTTCACGATTTCGCAGGGCGGCGTTCAGTTCGGGAATGGTGGCGAAGGCTAACGCGCCTTCGTCCAGCTTATTGTGTTGTTTGCCCATGCGTTACGGTTTAAATGCGAACGCAGGCTCGACGTCCATCGGAACTTCCAGTTTCGAGAGCCGGGCGCTGATCTGGCGAACATCATCGTAAGCTTTCTGCAGTTTTTGTTCTGGACTTGCAGAGGGAGGCGCGGGAGTTGGCACGCCAAGCGGCGGCGCTTTTTGAGTTGTCGGCGGACTGGCGACCTGCGCGGCCAGCGGAGTAGCGGTT
>JBJMGL010000434.1:0-20939 GCA_045807985.1 Bryobacteraceae bacterium | reverse complement strand
GGTTTTTCAAAAGCACCCCATTTCGAGCGCCTTATCACTGATTGGCGTGATGGGTTCGCTTGCTGTTCTCTACCTCTTGCTCGGCGCTGAATTTATTGCGATGGCGCAGGTGATCGTGTATGGCGGCGCGGTCATGGTGCTATTTATCTTTGTCATCATGCTGCTGAATGCAGGCTCCGAAAAATCCAGCAATAAATCCTGGTTTGCGCAGATTGCAGGCATTCCTTTATTGCTGGCGTTTGTGGCCTTGCTCGGATTTTTGATTCGAAGCGTTCTGCCTGCGATGCGGCCCGTTGAATTTGGAAGCTGGGTGGGCGGCACAGCCGAGAAAATCGGGCAGATGCTCTTCACCGAATACCTGCTGCCGTTTGAAGTGATTTCGGTTCTGATTCTGATTGCCATTTTAGGCGCAGTCGTTTTAGCGCAAAAGGAGATCGAATAATGCATCTTCCGCCCGTACCGTTGTCCTGGTATTTGATTCTGAGCGCCATTCTTTTTGCGCTGGGCGTGGCTGGGTTCGTTTACCGCAAAAGCGTAATCACGGTGTTCATGTCCATTGAGCTCATGCTTAATGCCGTAAACCTTAGCTTTGTCGCGTTCTCATACAATTTGCGCCGCATCGACGGCCATATCTATTCTTTTTTCGTCATGGTAGTCGCGGCGGCGGAAGCAGCCGTTGGACTTGCCATCATACTGACGGTCTTCAAAAATCGCGGAACGCTTCAAATCGATGAGGTCGATTCGCTGAAGCTCTAACATCTCGCTCATGACACTCTGGCTCATTCCGTTTTTTCCGCTACTCGGATTTCTTCTCAACGCTATGTTTGGCAGGCGCTGGTCGAAAGCCCTTGTCAACTTGATTGCTGTCGGATCGGTGGCGGTTTCTTTTCTTTACGTTGTCGCTGCTGTCTATAAACTGTATCCCCTGGATACAACATACGCGGAACATGACTTCACTTGGCTGCAAAGCGGCTTTCTACAGGTCGGTTTTGATCTCGTCCTGGATCGGCTGACTGCCGTGATGCTGCTGATTGTCACGGGTGTTGGTTTACTGATCCATATTTATGCGGTCGGCTACATGGCGCACGAGGGCGGCTATTACCGCTTCTTCAGTTATCTGAACCTGTTCATGTTTTTCATGCTGGTGCTGGTGCTGGCGGCGAATCTGTTGGTGATGTTTGTCGGTTGGGAGGGTGTGGGACTTTGCAGTTACCTGCTGGTCGGGTTCTACTTCACGGAACAGTATGCCACTGACGCCGCGAATAAAGCATTTATCGTCAACCGCATTGGCGACTTCGGATTTTTGCTTGGGATTCTGCTGACGGCGCTTACCTTTAAATCGCTGGATTTCGGCAAGGTGGCGGCAACGGTGGCTTCCATGCCGGTTGAAGCAACAGTAGGAACGCTAACTGCTATCACGCTTCTGCTGTTTGTGGGCGCTACCGGTAAGTCGGCCCAGCTTCCTCTCTATGTATGGCTTCCGGATGCCATGGCGGGTCCCACTCCGGTATCCGCTTTGATCCACGCCGCCACGATGGTTACGGCTGGCGTGTACATGATCGCGCGTGTGTCGTTTCTTTATAACCATGCTCCGCTGGCAATGGGCGTTGTCGCGGTGATTGGCCTGTTAACCGCTGTGTTTGCGGCTACTATTGGCATTACTCAAAACGACATCAAGAAAGTTTTCGCTTATTCAACTGTTTCCCAGCTCGGCTATATGTTCCTGGGCGTGGGGTTAGGGGCTTACTCCGCCGGTATCTTCCACGTAATGACGCATGCGTTCTTCAAGGCGCTCTTGTTTCTCGGCGCGGGAAGCGTGATTCACGGTCTCGGTGGCGAACAGGATTTGCGGCATATGGGCGGCTTGCGAAAGGTTATGCCGATTACCGCCGTGACACTCCTCTGCGCCAGCCTTGCCATTTCAGGATTCCCGTTTACTTCGGGATTCTTCAGTAAAGACGCAATTCTTTCGGCTGCTTACGACCACGCGCCATGGATGTTCTGGGTGGGCGCTTTAACGGCCGGTGTTACGGCCTTCTATGTCTTTCGAGCGTTCTTTATGACGTTCTTCGGAACGTATCGCGGACATCATCACCCGCACGAATCTCCGTTAGTGATGACTGGGCCTTTGATGGTTCTTGCGATCCTGTCTCTCTTTGGCGGGTTTATTAATATTCCAGGCTGGCTTTCCTATGCGTACCCGCTGGCGGAGCATGAGAACGCAACCGCCATGGTTATCTCGGCGACTTTTGGCATTCTTGGTATTCTGATCGCATTTTTCCTTTATGTGGCTCGTCCAGCGTTGGCCGAGTCGTTGAAAAACAGCGCTGGTCCTCTGTATACGCTAATTGCGAATAAATATTACGTGGACGAACTCTATTCGGCTGCTGTCGTGAGGCCATTGAAGGTCATCTCCCGGCTCATTCTGTGGCATGGTGTTGATGAAGCGTTAATTGATATCTCTCTGGTAAACGGCTTGGCGCGTATCGTTCGCGGCTGGGGTTCCTTGCTGCGGCAAATACAATCGGGAAGTATTCGTAACTACGCCACTTGGATTTTGGCTGGATCGCTGCTTGTCATCTTTGTTCTTGGCCTTGCCGGAGGTAGCCGATGAGCCTTCTCGGGATTACGCTGCTGCTTCCCCTGCTTGGATTCTTCGCGGTCCTATTTACGCCGCGTAGATCCAAGACCTCCTTCACTGTTGCGTTTTTTATTTCGGTCCTTACCTTTTTGGTTTCTCTTGGCTTGATTGGTCCGGCTAGAATCAATCCGGCGCAGTTTACATCGAGCGTCGACACCATGTGGGTCGACAGTCCCGGAATGCAGATCCGTCTCCATCTTGGTATTGATGGCGTCAACCTGTGGCTCGTTTTACTGACAACTCTTCTGCTGCCTATCGGAATTTGGGTTTCCCACATTCTGATCAGAGAACGAAAGAAGAACTTCTTTGCTTTGCTTTTGCTCTTTGAATTTGGATTAATTGGGGTTTTCTCCGCAGTTGATCTCTTTGTGTTTTATGTCTTTTGGGAAGTCGCGCTGGTCCCGATGTATTTGATGGTTGGCGGTTGGGGCGGCGCACGACGCGGACCTGCCGCTGTTAAGTTCTTCGTATATACGTTCCTCGGCTCTGTGCTGATGTTAGGTGCCATTCTCTATCTGCACAGCTTGACGGGCACATTCGATTACGTAGATATCATGAATAGGCTAGGTTCCGGCAGGATTGCGATCTCATCCAGTCAACAGACCTTTTTATTTCTTGGCTTCTTTGCCGCTTTCGCCGTGAAGGTGCCGATTTTTCCGCTGCACACCTGGCTTCCCGATACTTATACTCAGGCGCCCGCGCCCGCAACGTTCCTGCTAGCGGCAGTGATGTCGAAGATGGGCGCCTATGGCCTGATTCGTTATGCGATCACGCTGGGGTCTGCCGGTGCTCGCCGGTTTACCGGCTGGATTGTGGTGCTGGCTATTATCGGCATCATTTACGGCGCTCTGCTTGCTCTCATTCAGCCCAACATCAAGCGCCTGATCGCATATTCATCAGTCAGTCATCTTGGCTTTATCGTTCTGGGTATCTTCACGTTTACCCAGCAGGGAGCGGATGGCGCGGTGTTTCAAATGATTGCGCACGGGCTTTCCACGGGAGCGCTTTTCATTCTGGCCGGCTACCTGGAAGCGCGGCGTGGTTCGATGGAAATCGATGATTTTGGCGGCGTTGCGGCAACAGCGCCTAGATTTGCTGTGTCCTTTATGATTGCATTGCTGGCAAGCATCGGACTCCCTACTCTGTGCAACTTCATTGGCGAGTTTTTAGTGCTGCAAGGTGCCGCCGTGACTCGGTTTTCCTGGAGCGTATGGGCGGCCATTGGCGTAATTCTCTCCGCTGCTTATATGCTTTGGATGTATCAACGAACCTTTTTAGGTAAACCGAATGAACGGCACGGAGCGGTTGCCGATCTGCAAACCGGCGAGTGGGCGCCTATTCTGCTGTTATCTACGCTCATGGTCTGGCTCGGATGCTATACGCAGTCCTTTATGCCGCCGATTACCTCGGCCACGGCCCACCTTCTCGATCAGACCAGCATGAGCAATGAGTACAGAGTGAGACTCGCGGAGCCTCGATCCAATCAAGTGGCGGAGGCTACCCATGCTCGGTAATTTTCAACCGCACGCGGTGGAGTACCTGCGGTTCCTTCCGGAAATCCTTTTAACCGTATTCGGCATTCTCATCATGGTGTTGGAGGCTACTTATAAAACAGGCCCCCGGCGGGTGCTGGGTGCGATTTCACTGCTGGGGATAGCTACTGCTTTTATCGCTAATTTCTGGGCCTACACTAACTCTGGTCCGGCCTTCCAGAACATGATCGTCAATGATGGATACGGCACGTTCTTCCGGGGCTTAGTGCTGGTGGTTGGATTTCTCTGTATTCTGGCTTCGTTCAGTTATCTGGCGCGGGAAGGCGCACAATCCGGCGAGTACTATGCTTTAATCCTCTTTTCGCTCGTAGGACAGTGTGTGCTTGCTACCACCACTGACCTGATCATGTTATTCATCGGCTTAGAAATTTCTTCTATTGCGACTTATATCCTGGCTGACTTTTTGCGCGATGACCGCCGCAACAATGAATCGGCGCTCAAGTATTTTTTGTTGGGTTCGTTTGCGACCGGATTTCTGCTGTACGGCATTGCCTGGATCTATGGCCTGCTTGGAACAACTAACTTTGACGAGATCCGGCGCGTGCTGGATCGTTCGCCTCATGCCTCTTTCACTCTGGTCGGGCTTGCCATGGGGCTGCTGTTTGTCGGGTTTGGATTTAAGGTTTCGATTGCGCCCTTTCAGGCTTGGGCTCCTGATGTGTACCAAGGCGCTGCCGCGCCTGTGAGCGCTTTTATGTCGGCGGGTCCAAAAGCGGCGGCGTTCGCGGTGTTCTTTCGCGTTTTCATGACTTCGTTCCAGCCCATGAATGATCGTTGGATTCCGCTGGTCTGGGGCTGTGCGATCTTAACGATGATTATCGGAAACTTTGCGGCGCTGCTGCAAAGTAATGTGAAGCGCATTCTCGGCTATAGCTCTATCGCTCATGCCGGATACGTGCTGGTGGCGCTCACGACCGCATCGCAGGTAGGCATGGCAGCCGCGATGTTCTATTTAGCATCGTATGCCTTGATGAATATCGGCGCCTTTGCGGTTATCAGCCATGTGGCTTCCCGGAATGAGCGTCATGTCAAGCTCGACGATTTTGCCGGTTTAGGGAGGCGTGAACCGGTCATTGCCGCGCTGTTATCCATCTTCGTGTTTTCGCTGATCGGTGTTCCTTTAACGGGCGGTTTTTTCGGAAAGTTTTACGTCTTCCAGGCGGCTTTGAATTCACATCTTGTCTGGCTTACGGTCATTGGACTGCTGAATAGCGCCATCGCCGCTTATTATTACCTGAAGATCATTGTCGCGATTTACATGCGTGAACCGGGCACGGCTATCGCGCAACTTCCGCCTCCCTCGCCCAGCCTGCGAATTGCGATTTGGGCAAGCGCCATAGGCGTTCTGATTCTGGGAATTTTTCCGTCCACGCTTCTTTCGTTTGTTTCAACGTCAGCATCAGCGTTTCGTTGACAACATTTAGAAATGTTTCGTCAACTCACTAATGCTTTCAACTTTAAGCAGCCGTGGATGCTCCTCCGGAACTGTTTCGTGCTCCAGCCGCCAAGTTCGGGGATGCGGCACAAAAACGGCCCGTAATCCTGCCGCCAGTGCGGGATTAATATCAGATTTCGGCGAATTGCCGATCATCCAGGTGCGTTCCGGATGCAAGCCTCGCTCTTCTGCCAGCAATCGGTAGGCGTCTTTGTTCTTTTCTTTCACGATAGCGGCATGTCCAAAGTAGGAAGCTAAACCGGAACGGTCAATCTTCATTCGTTGCTCATCCGGATCTCCTTTGGTGAAAATGGTTAACTGATGCCGGGATGACAACTGAGCAACTGTTTCTTCCACTCCAGGGAGCAGTTCAACTGGTTTTTTGAGGATAGCGTGGGCAAACTCTTTCACAGCCGCAAGATCAGCAGGAGCAATATGTCGTTCCGATAGTCTCTCGTAACACTCCGCCAGGTTACGGGCGAAGTTCCGCGAGCCATAACCGTGTATTTTGGCATTTGCGATTTCAATCTCATCGAGCACCTCACGCACTTCTTCTGCCGACAAGGAAGAATGCCGAAGATAATCGCAAAACTGTTCAAATGCCGCTTCGAAATAGATGTTATTTTCCCAAAGAGTGTCGTCAGCGTCGAAAATAAGGTGTTGTTGTCCCAAACCGTAGTCCTTAAAAACTAACTGCGAACAATCGCATGCTTGGCGTGTCCGTTTAGGGGAGCTAGCCGTTGAGCAAGCGCCATCTGTTCGCGTTGAAATACATAATCAGGTACGATCTTCGTTACGTACTCAAGCCGTTGGACCTCTGAGCGAAGCGTTAACAAGGTTTGCCGCTTATCAGCATCCAAAATGAATTGCGCCAATTGGAAGCTGAGCCTGGGGCTGTCAAAGTTCGGTTCTATTGCAATATCGGGTTTTTCCAAAACCAGAAGCTTCCCGTAAGCCGTCTTTGCCTTCAACAGCAACTCGCGTGAAGGTCCCTGCTCTTCTTCGTCATCGAAAAAGCCAACGCTGGCGCGCAAATATGATTTGTCCTCATCAAGCGATTCGATCTCGAAGCGCCGCAATCCGATGGCAAGGAGATCAAGCCTGCCATCAGGATAGCGTTGCAACACTTTTTGTACCACTGCTGTGCAACCGATACTTACAATTCCCTCGTCTTTGGCTAACACGATTCCGAACTCTGTTTCTTTAGGGATTACGTCGGCCATCATCTCTTTGTACCGTTCCTCGAAAATATGCAAAGGTAGCGGCATGCCAGGAAGCAGAACAAGCGAAAGCGGAAACAAGGGCAGAAGCTGCGTAGCCATAAAGATATTATGAATGCGAATGAATCTCAAGCTAAAGCGCACTCCTGGGCTTTACCTCGCCGGTTTCATGGCAAGCGGGAAAACCACTGCTGGCCGGGTGTTGGCCGCGGAACTGGGATGGCGGTTTGCCGACATCGACAGCGAGATTGAGCAGCAAGAAGGCATGCCGGTATCGCAGATCTTTCGCGAACGCGGCGAGAGCGTTTTTCGTGACCTGGAAACAGCAGCCATTCGCAGATATGTCTTGCGAGTTCAATCGGGCGCTCCTTGGGTTATCGCGTTGGGAGGCGGCGCGTTTATTCAGCAGAGTAACTGGCAAGTTCTGGAAGATAACGGAATCACGATTTGGCTTGACTGTCCTCTGGAGCGGATACGGCAGCGGCTCGTTCATGACACGACGCGACCTCTTGCCGCTGACCGTCATAAGTTAGAGCAATTATTCGAGGAGCGTCGGCCCCTGTACTCGCGTGCTCATTTTCGTATTGAAGCGGATTGTGATGACGCCAGCGAAATTGTTCAAAGAATATTACAGCTCCCCCTTTTCTAATCAGGCGTGACGACTACAGAACGTAAACTAAAGCGAGACGCAAAAGCTATCTTTGCAGGGGCGCTACTTGCCGCGGATGCCGGACATGCGGTAAGTTCTTCTCTTTCTGTCGGACGCGATCATATCCTGGCTGGGAACGTTAGCCTTTCACTCAAGAATTTTGATCGAGTGTTTCTCCTTGCGGTTGGTAAAGCAAGCATCGCCATGGCCACCGCCGTTGAGAGGATACTTGGAGCGCGTCTCGCGGGCGGCATCGTTGTGACCAAGCACGGGCATGTTACGGCCCAGCTGAGGAGGTTAGACGTTCTGGAGTCTGGACATCCTGTGCCTGACGAGGACGGGCTGGCCGCTTCCGCTCAAGTTATATATCTTTTGCGGGAATTGAATGCGCGTGATTTGCTGATCGTTGTTGTTTCCGGCGGCGCGTCCGCGCTGCTTCCAGCGCCGGCGGAGCCGATCACCCTACGCGAGAAACGCAAAGTCACTGATTTGCTCCTGCGAGCCGGAGCAACGATACACGAGCTGAATGCTGTCCGGAAACATATCTCATCTCTGAAAGGTGGCCAGCTTGCGGCATTGGCCTATCCAGCTACGGTGGTCAGCTTATTGCTTTCCGATGTGGTTGGAGATGGTATCGGCGTGATCGGTTCGGGACCGACCGCGCCGGATACATCCACCTTTGCCGATGCGATTCAAATCCTGAAGCACTATAAACTCGACGGTCGCGTGCCGCGGCGGGTTCTTGCGCGCTTAGAGGATGGTGTAGCGGGCCAATTGCCGGAAACGCCAAAGCCAGGAGATCCGCTCTTTCGAAATGTTCACAATTTAATTATTGGGAGCAACCGGCTGGCGCTGAAGGCAGCGGCTTTACAGGCGAAAAAACTTGGTTACCCTCCACTGATCCTGTCCAGCACGATGCAGGGCGAGACGCGCGAAGTAGCTCGCGTGCATGCCGAAATCCTGCGTGAAGCAAAAATTTCCGCAGTTCCTGTGTGTCTACTCTCTGGTGGGGAAACGACCGTAACCGTCAAAGGGCAGGGTAAAGGAGGGCGAAACCAGGAGTTCGCGCTGGCAGCGGCCATGGCAATCGATGGACTGAAAGACGTTCTGGTTCTGAGCGCGGGCACCGATGGCACCGATGGACCAACCGATGCCGCGGGCGCGATTGCTCTCGGCGACACCGTCCGTCGCGCTGGAGCCGCTGGACTGAACGCATACGAGCATCTCCAAAGCAATAATGCTTATCCTTTTTTCGACACGCTAGGCGATCTGATCAAGACTGGCCCAACAGGAACCAATGTGATGGATATTCATCTGTTACTCGCTCGTTGATGTGTGGGCGGTCTCATAGAAACTGAGCGAATTGTCGCCTTGCCGGAGAACACGTGTTTTGCGCAGCAGTCCGTATTGCGGTTGAAGCGTCAATTGGGAAGCGTGTTGTGCAATCGCTAAACGGCTGCCTGTCTGCGAGATCGCCAGCAAAGAGTCCCCATACTCCTTCACCTGATCGTAAGGTGGATCAAGGAAAACAATATCTGCTTGATAGTTCGGCAACAATAAAGAGGCTTTGCCGCGAACCACCGTTACGGCAGCAAATTCAACTGCAAGATTTCGCAAGTTTTCCCGAATGACTGCGAGCGCCTGCGGATTGCGTTCAATAAGAATGACACGGCCAGCGCCCCGGCTTACGGCTTCAATGCCGACGGCACCGCTACCCGCGTAGGCATCAATAAATACCGCGCCCTCGATCCGGGGAGCCAGCACATTGAATAACGCTTCCCGCAACCTGTCAGGAGTAGGCCGAACCGCCAAACCAGGAACACTCTTCAATTGACGGCTTCGTAAACTACCGGCAATGACTCGCATTTTTTAACCGACTTGCACCAGCCCATAGCGGCGCTGCCAATTCTCTTGAATGTATTGAGCGACGGCGCGAACCTCCTGCGCATTTTCTTCCCGTTGCAGCAATGTCTGCGCTTCCGCGCGCGCCTGCTCAAGGATTTCGGAGTCACGAAACAGGTCAGCCAAGCGAAGACCGGGAATGCCGGATTGCTTGGTTCCAAAGAACTCTCCCGGGCCCCGCAGCTTCATATCCATCTCAGCGATGTAGAATCCGTCGCTCGAATCAATCAGGGTGCGGATACGCTCTCTGGCGATCTCATTCAGTTTGCCAGTGACCAGCACGCAGTAACTTTGGTGCGATCCCCGGCCTACACGCCCGCGTAACTGGTGAATCTGGGCTAAGCCGAAGCGTTCCGCCTGCTCAATGACCATAACGGAAGCATTCGGCACATCGACACCCACCTCAATCACGGTTGTGGAGACTAAGATTTTGGTTTCCCCCGCTTGGAAGCTCTGCATGGCGGATTCCTTCTCGGCAGCCGGTAAGCGCCCGTGCAGAAGCCCGACGCGCACCTTTGGAAATACTACCGTTGACAGGTGCTGAAACATTCTCTCGGCTGCTTTCACCGCCGCTGTTTCCGACTCCTCCACAACCGGGTAAACAACATACGCCTGCCTGCCCGTTTGAATCTCCTGCGCCACAAAGCTGTACACGCTTTCAATGGCTGATTCCTGCACATGCTCCGTCACAATCGGCTTGCGTCCTGGCGGCAGTTCATCAATGACGGATACATCCAGGTCGCCATAGATCGTCAGCGCTAGCGTGCGGGGAATCGGCGTGGCTGTCATGACCAGCACATCGGCTTGTTCCTCCTTGCCCTTCTTGAACAATTCCCAGCGCTGACGCACTCCGAACCGGTGCTGCTCATCCACAATCGCCAATCCTAAATTCGCGAACTCGACATCTTCCTGAATCAGTGCATGAGTGCCGACCACCACATTGACATAACCTCCCGCAACTAACTGTTTGACCTGTTGTTTCTCGCGACCTGTTAACGAGCCGGTCAGCAGCGCGACCACGTATCCGAGCTTTTCAAGCAATCGCTTGAAATACCCATAATGCTGCGTCGCCAGAATTTCTGTTGGCGCAAGCACGGCAACCTGATATCCGTTTTCAATCGCAATGATGGCGGCCTCCGCTGCCACAATCGTTTTTCCGCTTCCCACATCGCCTTGCAGCAGGCGGTTCATCGGATGCGGCTGTTTCATGTCATCCGCGATCTCCTGGACCACCCTGCGTTGCGCGCCCGTTGGTTTAAACGGCAGCATCCGTTTGATCTGCTCCCGCACCCCATCCGTGATTTTAAAGCTAATTCCAGTAGCCGCTTTAGCCCTGGTTTTCTTAAAGGCCAGGCCGCATTCCAGCCAGAAAAACTCGTCAAAGATCAAACGGTATTGTGCGGGCGTGCGGAACTCATTTAAAAGCCGGAGATCCGTATCCGGCGGAGGATTGTGCAGATGTTGGATGGCTGTTTGAAGATCCGGCAGTCCGGTGCGCTCGCGAACGCTGGGGGGCAATGCATCTTCCGGCAATGCGACTTCCTTCAAAATACGATGGACCAGGTTGCGGAAAACGCGTGTTGAGATTTTCCCCGCCGCTTCGTAGACGGAAACAATACCCCCCATATGAAGGCATCCGTCGTCCTCGTCTTCCCCTGACAGGATCTCAATTTCCGGCTGAATCATCAGGCGATCTCCGCCGAAACGGTCCAGCTCGACCTTTCCAAACAAAGCCACGCGGGTATCCGGAACCAGTGTTTTAGCGTATCGTTCGCCATGAAACCAGCGAGCTTGCAGGACCCCTCCCGTACCGTCGCACAAGCTTGCTTCGAAAAGGCCCTGCATTTTACGGCCAACCCGTGACAGCTTCGATCCGCGAACCCATGCCAGCACCGCTGCCTTCTCGCCTGGGGCGAGCTGCGCGATTGTTTTCATGTTGCGCCGGTCTTCATACCGGAACGGCGCGTAATAGAGCAAATCCGCGACGGTAAGCAGACCTTTAGCGGCCAGTATCTTCGCGCGTACCGGGCCGATTCCTTTCACATACTGGAGTGACGTGGAAAGATCCAACTCCTAGCCTAGCGTTAGGGCAAACTGGTTGCCTTACAGCAGAGTTCAGTCTGGACGTCTGGTCAAAGTGTGAACAATAAACTGACCATCAACGACGGGGCTTGCTTCCCGTTGCATATCGGCTATTTCGGTTGCTACCTTCACGCCATGAACTTCTTTTGCTTTCGTAATGAGCGTATCGAGATGAAACTCAAGTGTTGAGCCATCCGGAAAAGTGGCTGTCCCGGAGACAACGCCTGTTCCGTCTTCGTTTACCGTGATAGTACCCGTAATAGTGAAAGAATAAAGAGCTCTTTCATTAGGGGCATTGCCAGGTCTGTTCGCGCGTGCAAAACCCGTCACTTGGCCATCGTTGATGCGAACGACACCTAACTGCCGGGCGACGTTCGCCCCAAAGGTGCTGACCACAGCAAATTCGCCATTCACGCTGACGAGCGTGTACGGCCGGTTCCTCCTCGCCTCTATGTTGTTCCCAGACACATCTTGCGCTGACCCTATCCTTACCTGACCGTAGAAAAGGCCGCCCAATAAAACAACGAATAACCAAGCTCTTCGTCCAAACATGTTTCCTCCTTGCAGTTGTCGGCGGAGTAACCGCTCTTGGCCATTGCTCCGTCCAGGCCAAAGTTTGCAATTTTGGACTCAAGAAGGTCAATCCTGGAAAGATCCCCAACTTGTAAAATTCTTATCCTTGCGTAACTCATTGAAATTGCCCAACTACTCTGAAGTGCTACACTGTCTGACTGCACTCGCCATGAAGGCAGGAACCGGCAGTCGCGCGCGTTACCGCTTCGGAAACTTCGAAGTATCGCCCGATTTACTTGAGATCAAGAAAGGCGGCATCCGGCTTAAGCTGCGCGAGCAGCCCTTCCAGATTCTTGTAGCGATGTTGGAGAGGCCTGGCGAACTGGTCACCCGCGACGACTTGCGTTCCCGTCTCTGGCCCGCGGATATCTTTGTCGATTTCAATAAGAGAGTAAATACAGCCGTCAATCAGTTGCGGGAGGCTCTTTGCGATTCTGCCTCGCAGCCTCGATTCATCGAGACGATTCCGCGACACGGCTACCGGTTTATAGCGGAAGTAAAGAAGCTGGAGACGCTTGAGCAAGCAGCCCCTGTTGCCCAGCCGCAGGGAGCCAAGCCTGAACAGCAGATCACAGTCGGTTCCATAGCTGGTAACGAGATCAGAGCGAAACACTGGCCGCGCTTCCCCGCTGTGGTATCGCTTTGTACACTCGCTGTGATCGCTATTTCTTGGTTCAACCGCCCCTTAGCGCCGCCACGTCTGACCAACACTGTACAGATAACGGGTGATGGCCGACCCAAAATGAGCTTGGTCTCGGACGGCAAGCGCCTGTACTTCGCGGGAGCAGCCGCTAATCTCAGCAACTGGCAAATTTTCCAAACGTCCGCCAGCGGCGGCGACGCCCTGCCATTTCCCACGACGGTACCTGGAATGAATCCGTTGGATATTTCGCCAGATCGTTCCGAACTGCTGGTCATGTCCACGGCGCTTTGGGACACTCCCGACGGATGGCAAAATCCGTCCGCCCTGTTTACTCAGCCAGTGATTGGAGGGCCGCCTAAGCGCCTGGGACAATTGACTGCGCAAGATGCCGCGTGGTCTCCAGATGGCAAACAAATCGCTTATGCAAAGCTACGCGATATTGCCCTAGCCAGCAGAGATGGAAGTTTTCTTAGGACGGTAGCAACGCTTCCAGGCTCACCGTACGGTCTTCGCTGGTCTCCCGACGGAACCCGGTTGCGATTCACGCTACATTACGGAACTGCACATGTGTATAAGGCGCTTTGGGAAGTATCACGCAACGGCGGGGACCCGCATCCGCTGTTTCCTGCCTGGAAAGATCCGCAAACAGACGGATGCTGGACCCCAGACGGCGCCTTTTACGTTTTTGCCGCTGTCAGCAAAGGAGTGTCTTACATTTGGGCCTTACCGGAAAAGCAAAACTTATTTTCAACGGGCCAACAGAGCCCCGTGCAGTTGACTACAGGACCGATGCAAACATATCTGCCAACTCCAAGCCCTGACGGCAAGCAATTGTTTATTTACGGCTTGCTTCAGCGAGGCGAGATCATTCGTTACGACGCGAAAATCAGAAACTTCGTCTCCATCTTACCCGGCGTCTCAGCTATGAATGTCAACTTCTCTCGTGACGGAAAGCGCATCACCTATAACGCGTATCCTGATCACGCGCTTTGGAGAAGCATGGCGGATGGCAGCCAACGCCTACAACTTTCGCCGCCTCACATGCTGACGTATTTGCCCCGTATATCGCCGGACGGGAGCCGAATTGCTTTTACAGGCGCCTTGCCCGGTGGACCTGCGGCCATTTACATCGTTCCGTTTGACGGAGGTACTCCCCAGGCGATTGAACCGACGGCAGCTCATGGCGTGATCGAACCAGTATGGTCGCCTGACGGAACCTCGCTAGCCCTCGGCACTTCGGCAACTCAATATGACCCCCCGGAACAGACCTTGCTTTACCAATTCGGTCTCAACGCAAACCATCTTTCGGCGCTGCCGGGATCGGAGCGTTTGTGGTCTCCACGGTGGTCACCCGATGGTCGTTATCTCGCCGCACTTGAATTTCCTGAAACGATCATCAAACTCTATGACCTAAAAATGCACACACAAACACAGTTAACAAACGTTCCCGCGGCATATCCCAGCTGGTCACGAGATGGTCAATTTGTGTATTTCCGTAGTAGTCCTTCAGATGAAGCGTGGTACAGAGTGCAGATTCGCGACCGGAAGCTGGAACGGCTTGTAAGCCTGAAAAACGTGACAGCGCTTGCCGCCTCACCGAGCCGAGGACCTGCGCAAATCGGAACCAGTTGGTGGGTAGGTCTTGCTCCCGATGATTCCCTTCTGCTTACTCGCGAAGTCGGGAGCCTGGAAATATATTCACTGGATTGGACGACGCAACACTTCCCACTCTAGTTGTAGTTATCGGCAATTCAATGCAAACTGGCCTGGGTAGTTTTGTCGGCATTAGCAACGGTTGCTACGGGTTCCGAGCCGCTCGTTTTTCGCACCGTGATCTTTCCGCGCTGAGTGACTAAACTTACGTCCGGACCTCTGCCGATCGAACCCTCCAGCCGCGCTCCACGCCCCTGAGGGACTTCCTTCAGCGCATCCCCAAACTCGTTAGAAATGTCGCCATGCTCCGTGCTGGCTGTCATCGCAAAAGCCGCCGCTTGGGGAAGCGCTAATTCGATGTTTCCCGATTTCGTGCGAACCGCCATTTTGCCCAAGGGGATGTGGCCGGGACGCAGTTCAATATCGCCACGGTCAACACTGAGGTCCAAACCGTTTGTGAAGTTTTCGACGGTGACATCCGTGGCGCGTGTTGTTAAGTGCGTGGGTCCGATGACATTCTGCATACTGACGCTGCCGCGCTCCAGCCGGATCTCTCCCGGCACCTGCTGGACGTCGAACTCCGTCCGCATATTTGCTACTTTGATGGGTTTTGTCAGGTTACGGAGTGAAATACTGCCGCTGTAGCTTCCATTCACAGTAACCTGGCCGTTGATCTTCGTTAGTTCCACATCCGTGCCATGGCCTCGCAAATCAACCGCGCCGTTGATATCAGTACAGCGGATCAAATCGCTGCGCCGCGTGTCGATCTTGACGCTGCCGCCCACGTTCTGTAACCGTACTCCCGCGTTCTCGCTGCTTACATCCACGTCACCCGCCAGAGCCGAAACATCGAAGTCGCCGGTGGTGCCGGTAGCTTCCAAACTGGTGCCTTTAGGAACTAGAATCTCTAGATCCGTGTTGATACTCGTACGGGCATGCGCCTGGTCCTGATGGCAGCGCACGACCACAGTGTTGCCCTGCACCAGCAGCTCTACCGGAGTTTGCGTGTTCGTCCGTGATGCTTCGTTTTCATCAAACGCGCGAATCGCTTTATGGCCGCTGACTGTGATCTGCTGCTCGTCGGTTCCCGTGATCTTGGCGTTGCCGCGAAAACTTTCGATAATCAGGTGAGGCGACTTCCCTATTGACCGCTGCAAAGGATCAATGGAAAACTCATGCTCTTCGCCAAACGCCTGTACTCCTCTTTGAAATCCGGCTAAACGCCACCACGTATCAGGCCTATGAACTTCAGACGTCACCAGACCGGCAAGGCAGATAAAGATCACCAGCAGCCAGGCTCCCCCGGAAACGCCGTTCACTGGCAAGGGCCGATTCATGGCAAACCGCAAGCAGACTTCCAACAGTTGCAGAACGCCCCAGGCGATCAGAATGTAAGGCCAGTAAACCCCTAACAACTCGCCAATCTGGAAATTAGGTGATAGGGCATGAATTAAAAAAAACACGCCGACCAGGATCAAAATTAAAGGACCGGTAAGGGAACCGCGAGTTCTCATCGCACAGGTCCTCCCGATGGTGGCATCGGAACAAAGGGTTGCGGAGGAGCGACCGCGCGCTCAATCAGCTTGGTTAAGCCGATCACGATCAAAATCAGCGGCCACGTGCGGGAAAAGGCAATAATGCCCGCTTGCTGAATCGCAAATAGCACGCCTAAAGTAATCAAAAGAATCGGCCCGCGTACGGCCTGCACGAAAAGCGTCCACCTATTGTTCACGTCCGGTCTCCATCATGGTGTCGGTGTTTCCTGTCGACTTGCTTCCTGTAAAACTGCTGGAAGGCGGCGAAGGCGGCGGGGTACCCGATAAACCTGACACTCGTGAGTAGAGCATGGCAGCTCCCGCCACAATCAAAATCACCGGCCAAAACCGCCCAATCTCACGAAACTCAATCAAGTGCAGGGTGTCGAGCAGGAAAAGAACGCCAATCGCAATCAGCAGGATAGGCCCTATTGGGGCGCGGGAATAAATGCGGGGTTGCGAAGCTGCTAAACTGGACCACTCCGTTACCGGTACCCCCATCTGCCGCTTCTTGGCCGTATGGTAAGCCTCAAACGCCATATAAAAGATGAACGCAGTCAGCATGATTCCGAGAAACGGCCCACTGGCGCTGCCTCCATTACTATCCACCAGACTCACCAGCAGGCCAAAGATGACGGCATGAACCAATCCCTTGATGTATTGGCCGTTATAGATCGCGCCGACTCCCGGAATCCAGCCAAGAGCGAACGCTAGCCCGGGAGATGTCCGGAAGCCCGTATTGTTGAGCGCGGCCGTGCCTCCCGTGTAAGGGTTGGATGGATCAAAAGCTCCTTGACCTGCCTGCCCATATCCCGAGGCAACCGGCGCGTGCTCCGGGCAGAACACCGTGCCTTCCGCGGGCCGCTGGCAAGCCTCGCAAAGTGGCCGTCCACAGGACCGGCAATAAGCAGTAGCCAGCGCTTCTGGATGCTGGTAGCAGTTCATCTTTTGTCTCCATTCGTTTTACCCTGGGTTTTAGGCCCGCCAGACTCCTTCGTCTGTTCCGGCGCGGTTTCGGATTCATCCTGCAAACTCCCGAGCCGGACCTCAATCTCATAAACCCAGCGCAGATTTTCGTAATACTTTACAGCGCGGTCTTTCAGGCGAACGGTTTTATCTTCCAGGCCGCCCCAAATCCTGACAGGATTTAAATCAGCGGCCTGGATCTGCTGCACCCTCACGCCGGTACAGCGCTCCAGCATGGCAAAAGAAAGGATGGTCATGGCCATGCCCATTACCAGCCGGGGCTGCAAAACCGGCTGCAGCCATTTGCTGATCAGCTTACTGAAAAATCCCTGCCGCTCAAACGGCTCCCTGACACGCCCGGCAGGGGCCTGATAAGCAATGCGCGTGATCAGCTCGGCAGGTACCGCAACTTCTTCCGTGCGCTGTAAAAAGCTGAGAGCGCCGCTGGCATCATTCAACAAATCCCGACAGCCGACACAGGACGACGCATGCTGTTGCAGAGCGGCACGCTCCGGCGCGCCTAGCGTATTGTCCAGGTAATCAGCCAACAGAACTTCAAATTCGGCGCAGTTCATTTCCAGTACTTCATTCAGCTCTACACAGTTACCTTGTTCCGCCTCAATACGCGTGCCAGCTCCGCGCGTCCTCGATTCAGCCGCGACTTCACCGTGCCTTCCGGAACGTCCAGTACGCGAGCAATCTCTCGATATTCCATTTCCTGCAAATCCCGCAGAATGACAGCCTCCCTTAGTTCGGGAGACAACCTCTGCAAGGCCGCTTGCAACAGTTCTCCTGCTTCCCGGCCCGCCAATAAACCATCAGTTCGCGAAATCTGGGCCGTTCGCTCTTCTAAAACCGCCAGCTTGTCTTCAATCGCATCCGTCACCCGCTCGTTTTTTGTCCGGCGGTAATGATCGACGAGAAGGTTACGCGTCAGACGAGTCAGCCAAACCGCGAAACAGCCTTCCCCGGCTCGGAAACTCCCTAGCGTCTTGAAAACACGGAGGAAAACCTCTTGCGTTAGATCCTGCGCTTCACTTCCGTGATTCGTAAAACGGTAGCAAAGAGAATAGACACGTTTACTGTAGTTCTGAATCAATTGGTCCCACGCGCCCGGTTCCCCGCGGAGGCAGCGCTCCACCAACTGCGATTCAGGATCTGACCGTTGCGTCGTTCTCCAGTTTTCCGTATCCTCCACGGCAGCAAGCACGCCTATAGCCTTAAAGCTTAACGAACTTCCTCTGTTGAAGGGAATGGATGCAACCGCAACGGCCGACATGGATAGTTCCTCACAGGGTCCGATGCACCCTCGGCGCACAACCTCCAACCGGGTTCGGCATCAAACACACCCTGGTAAACGAGGATCAACGCTAAAAAGTTCAACAAAAACAAGAAGCCAGTCACTTCGTTCGACCCTCCGATGGCGAGAATGAGCATAAAGGCATTAAGTTTATTTATCGCTATCTTACGGCAAAATAGGACGAGCTATGACATGCCCTTTCTGTGGACATCGCGAAGACAAGGTCATTGATTCACGGGAAAGCAAGGACGGCGACTCCATTCGGCGCCGCAGGCAGTGCCTCGCCTGCGAAAGGCGATTTACCACTTACGAACGTTGCGACGAAATACCTCATATGGTCATCAAAAAAGACGGGCGAAGGGAACACTTCGATCGTCAAAAAGTCCTGAGCGGACTGCTGAAAGCTTGTGAGAAACGGCCCATTAGCATGGGCAGGCTGGCTGAACTGGTGAATGAGGTCCAATCGGATCTTTTGGAAAGCTCCGAGTTGGAGATCTCGACAACGTTGATTGGCGAAAAGCTAATGGAGAGGTTGCGAAGCCTCGACAAAATTGCTTATGTCCGGTTTGCTTCGGTTTACCGGGACTTCCAGGATGTGGAAGAATTTTTAAGCGAATTGAAGAACGTAATGCTCAGCCGCAAAGTCTAATGAATGGGAAGGTTGGGACTAGGATTCTACTTACGTACCTGTAGGCCCGAGGCGGTTTAAAGGGCTATCTTTCGTGAAACCAATCACTTTGGGCAACATCTTGTTTATAAGTATTAACTTCTGGGGCGAAACCAGGTATAATCGATGCACGCAATAGTGACAACGTTGGCCCTTGCATCAGCCGTCCTGGCTTTTCCACCAGAAAACTATCAAGATTTCAGAACGAGGTTTGCCCGGTAGTGTGTATGCCGATTTTTTCGGTGAATGTGTCCCCTTTTCCCATAGGCGCACGGCGGACTTGGGTAACGAGCCTGTCGATGTCTCAAAATTTGGGTGTTATAGGAGAGGTAAGTAGGTAAGTGGATCAATTCGAGGATCAATATTTAGCTGAGGGACGTGAACCCATTGGGTTGCCGTTTGATGAAGATGCCAATTTCTTTCATCCTGAGGAAGTTCAGGATGAGGAGTTTCACGGCGCTCAGCAGGTTGAGGAGTCGATTTATACCGACGACCCGGTGCGCGTGTATTTGCGCGAAATGGGATCGGTGCCGCTGCTTACCCGTGAGGGCGAAGTCACCCTGGCCCGCAAAATGGAGCGGGGCAAGCTGCGGATGCAGAAGGCAATTAGCCGCTCCCCGCTGATTCAGAGCCTAGTGGCGGAGTTTGCCGAACTGATCCGCCGGGGAGCGGAGGACATTGATAGCTACGTGGATCTCGGCCCTGCCGATATCGAAGAAGGCAGCGCGGCGGATATCAAGCGGCGCAATGAAATTGCCGAGCTGTTCATGAACTACCTGGCGGTTTACAAAAAGCGGCAGCAAACGGTTGACAAGACCGCTATTGTGCCTGCGGCTAATAAAAAGCTGCGCAAGAAGTGGGTAGGCAAAATCGCACGCGTCAAGGTCGAGTTGTCACGGGCGCTCCGTGCGATTCCGTTCAACCTGGCTCGTTGGAAAGAGTTTGTGCGCCATATCGAGGCAACGGCGGAGGAAATGTCGTTGCTCGATGCTGAAATTAAGAAGCTGGAGGCAAAGAATACCCCGCAATCGCAACTGCGGGTCAAGGAACTGCGTCGCGATCTCAAGAAGAAGGAAACGGAAGCGGAAGCTGGTTTACCCGAGCTGCTTGCCAGCTTGCACATCATTCGGCACGGCGAAGTGGAAGCTGAGCGCGCCAAGAAAGATTTGGTGGAAGCCAACCTTCGCCTGGTCGTCTCGGTGGCAAAGAAGTATGTGAATCGCGGTCTCCATCTGCTCGATCTGATTCAGGAAGGCAACATCGGCCTGATGCGCGCCGCCGATAAATTCGAGTATCGTCGCGGTTACAAATTCTCAACCTACGCTACCTGGTGGATTCGCCAGGCAATTACGCGTGCAATTGCCGATCAATCACGTACGATTCGTATTCCCGTTCACATGAACGAGAGCATGAACAAGTTCCTCCGCGCCACTCGTGAGCTGGAAAAGGAACTAGGGCGTGTGCCAACCAATGACGAAATCAGCCGCCGCATGGACATTCCCGTCGAAAAAGTCCAGAAGCTGAAGACGATTTCGCGCGATCCTGTCTCTCTGGAAACGCCGGTAGGCCGGGATGGTGAATCGGCTTTGGGCGACTTGATCGAAGATCGCTGGGTTGGTTCTCCGGTGGATGCAGTGATCGACTCGAATGTCCGTGATGAAACGGCGAACATTCTGAAAACTCTTTCGCCCAAAGAGGAAAAGGTGATCCGGCTGCGCTTCGGAATCGGCTGTGAGCGCGAACATACGCTGGAGGAGATCGGCCAGGAGTTCGATGTGACCCGCGAGCGTATTCGCCAGATCGAGGCAAAGGCATTGCGGCAATTGCGCTCTCCCGAGCGTGCGCGTCATTTGCGGGCGTTGTTAGCTGCCCGGTAACTTCAGAGCCCTTCCCAAATGGGTCGGAGGTCCAGTACAAATCCTTGTACTGGACCTTTTCCTTTTATTGTTTCCGCATCTTTGAGTAATTCCTCTGTTATACCGAAGTACTCCCAAACAGTCCGGTCATCCCCATCAATGAGCCAAACAAGTTCGGCACCATTCGCAATCCATTGACGGCATTTGGCTTGTAGCTCTTTTTTGCTGTCGCTCGGAGACTTTACTTCAACAACAAAGGGAGGC
>JBJMGL010000433.1:0-6249 GCA_045807985.1 Bryobacteraceae bacterium | reverse complement strand
TGCCGCGGCTGGTGCGCCGGTTGTCATTGGACCGCATATGCAGAACTTTGAAGCGATCACTTCAGATTTCAAGGAATCTGATGCTATTGTTCAGATCCGCAACGAGTCCGATCTTCTTCCGGCCATACGCCGCTTATTGTTAGATCGTGAACGGGCCAAAACCGTCGGGGAGCGTGCGCGCAGAGTCGTCGAGCAGCAGAAAGGAGTTTCTCAGCGAATTGCCCCAGATCTGCTTCGCCTCCACAAATTCGGTGAGTACAGGGCTTCACGCAACCTGCTTACTGGCAGTGTTTCTCGGAGCTTGTCCCTTCTTTGGCGACAGGGCGGCGTTATCAAGCGCCGCCGGTCCGAAAGCTACGCTCGGTCAGCCAAACCGCTGCCAGTTCCTGTGATCAGTATCGGTGGAATCACAGTGGGCGGTTCAGGAAAGACCCCATTTACAACATACTTGGCTGGTGAGTTAAGGGAGCGCGGTTTCTTGCCGGCGATACTGACGCGCGGTTACCGTCGGCGCTCTCCCGCCAGCAGCCTTGCCATTGCGGCAGGAGCTAAGGTTCCGACAGCTTTTACGGGGGATGAGGCGCAGATCTTTTTACGGGCTGGTGTTTCGCCGGTTGGTATTGGGGCGAACCGCTATGAGACAGCGAAACTGCTTCTGTCCCGGTTTCCAGAGATCGATATCTTATTGCTTGACGATGGCTTCCAGCATGCGCGGCTCCGGCGGGATGTTGATGTGGTTTTGATTGATGCGCTGGACCCCTTTGGGCGGGAAGAGGTGGTTCCGGCTGGGCGGTTGAGAGAACCTCTTTCGGCGCTCCGGCGCGCTGATGTACTTGTCATTACGCGCTGTGACTCGGATTTTCGGTTCGATGCGATTAGCAATAAGCTGCGCCAATATAATGCGGAAGCGCCCATCTTTCGCAGCCGCTTCAGCGCCCATCGTTGGCGTGATCTGCGCACGGGTATGGTGCTTGACGAGTTGCCGGAAAACAGAGTGGCGGCGTTTTGCGGATTGGGAAATCCGCAGAGCTTTTGGAACACGCTTGAAGCGCTAGGAGTGGACGTTGTATTCCGGTGGACATTTGACGATCACCATGCTTATAAGCCTGTGGAATTAAGACGATTGGCGGAGCAGGCGCGGCAAAATGGGGCCAAAATGCTGGTGACGACGGAAAAAGACCTTATCAATTTGCCGAATCAGGTGGAAGATGCGCTAGGGGCGCTTCCTTTGGCTTGGTTGGAAATTGAGCTGGAAGTAGAGGGGGAAAAGCGGTTTTTTGAGGTCCTCGAAAGTGCTTTTTCCTGTCTGTAAAGAAAAGGACGGCAATAATTTGCTTGTATTCGCCTTTTGTTCGCCCTAGGATAATAGTTACGTTCCATGCAGTTTCCAAACTTACAAATCCCCTGTGAACAGTTCGTGCTCGATAACGGCTTGAACGTTATTGTCCATGAAGATCACAAGACGCCCATTGTTGCGGTCAATATCTGGTATCACGTTGGTTCCAAAAATGAAAAACCGGGGAAGACCGGGTTTGCCCACCTTTTCGAGCATTTGATGTTTGGCGGCAGCGAGCACGTGCCGGGAAGCTACATCGAAGCCATGGAGCGAATCGGGGCGACAGACCTGAACGGCACTACCAGCGAGGACCGGACGAATTATTTCGAGAATGTTCCCTCTTCCGCTCTCGAATATGCTCTTTTTGCCGAGTCAGACCGAATGGGGCATTTCTATAACACGATTAATCAAGAGATTCTTGACTTGCAGCGCGGTGTGGTAAAGAACGAAAAACAGCAGGGCGAGAATCAGCCGTATGCGATTGTTGAGGACCTAACTGTTAAGTCCACCTATCCGGTTGGGCATCCGTACGCGCATACCGTAATTGGCTCGATGGAAGATTTGGATTCCGCGTCGCTCGATGATGTTCGCGAGTGGTTCCGCACGTATTACACTCCGTCGAACGCCGTGCTCGTTTTAGCTGGCGACATCACAACAGCCAAGGCGGAAACGCTGACGCGCCGCTATTTCGGTGATATCGCTTCCGGCGTTCCAGTGACGCATCAGCGCTCGTGGGTGGCTAAGATGACGGGTGAGCATCGCGAGGTGGCGGAGGACCGCGTTCCGCAGGGCCGGATTTACAAAATGTGGAACGTTCCCGGTTATGGAGCCGCAGCCGCCGACCATCTGCGCATGGCCGCTTCCGTTCTTTCATCCGGGAAAAATTCACGGCTTTATAAGCGTTTGGTTTATGACGACCAGATTGCCACGCAGGTAGCCGCCTATCTCGACGAGCGCGAGATCGGCAGCCAGTTTGTGGTGGTTGCCACGGCACGGCAAGGGGAAGACGTGCGAAAAGTCGAGCGTGCGGTGGACGAGGAGATGGAGCGCTTTCTCGACAAGGGTTTGACCGGGAAGGAACTTGAACGCGTCAAAACGCAATCGTTTGCCGGGTTTGTGCGGGGCGTTGAGCGAATTGGCGGGTTTGGCGGCAAGTCTGATATTTTGGCTTCCGGTCAGACCTATTTGGGTTCGCCTCATGCTTACCGGGAACGGCTCGGACGTTTAGAGGAAACCAGGGCGGAAGCTATTCAAAGCGCCGCGCAGGAGTGGCTTTCGGATGGCGTGTATGCGCTCGAAGTGATTCCTTTTGCTAATACGCAGCAGGTGAGCGATTCCGCGAACCATCGTGAAAAAGTCCCGGAGATTGGGCCAGCCTATGAACTGCAACTGCCTGCGGTTCACGAAGACCAGCTTTCAAACGGGCTGAAGATACTGGTTGCCGAGCGGCATGAAATTCCCGTGGTCAATTTTTGGCTGGACGTGGACGCGGGCTACGCTGCCGATCAGTCCGCCACGCCCGGAACAGCGCGATTGGCTTCCGGACTTCTGACGGGAGGCACGGAGCGGCGCAGCGCACTGGAAATTAGCGAAGAGGTGCAGACCCTGGGCGCGCAATTGTCCACCGGCAGCAATCTGGATATGTCCACCGCGTATTTGTCGGCATTGAAGACAACGCTCGATGAGTCGCTGGACTTGTTTGCGGATATGATCTTGAATCCGGTGTTTCCCCAAGCCGATTTTGAGCGTCAACAGCAGCTTCAACTGGCATCGATCGCCCAGGAAAAAGTAACGCCGCTGCAAATGGCGTTGCGGGCTTTGCCTCCGGTGCTTTTCAGTCCGCAACATGCCTATGGAATGCCGCTGACCGGTTCGGGAACGGAAGAAAGCGTTGGGAAATTAACGCGCGATGACATGGTCCGTTTTCACCAGACCTGGTTCCGGCCAAATAATGCCACGCTGGTGGTGATCGGCGACACAACGGCGGCGGAGATTAAGCCGAAACTGGAGCAGTATTTTGGCGGATGGAAAGCTGCGCCTGTTCCCGCAAAGAATATCAGCACCGTTCCCAAGCCGCAGAAGCCCGCGATTTATCTGGTCAATAAGCCGGGCGCGCTGCATGCGATTGTGATTGCCGGAACCATTGGCCCCCCGCCAAATGCGCGTAATGAAGTGGCCCTGGAGACGACCAACAACGTTTTTGGCGGCACATTCAGCGCACGGCTGAACATGAATTTGCGGGAAGAAAAGCATTGGTCATATGGGGCGGCTTCGGTGCTTTACGGCGCGCGCGGCCAGCGCCCATTTCTGGCCTATGCGTCGGTGCAGGGGGATAAAGCGGCTGATTCGATTACCGAAATGCTGAATGAGCTTTCGGGCATGACGGGCACGAAGCCGATTAGCGAAGAAGAACTGGCGAGAGTCAAGCAGCAGCAGATTCTGGAGCTGCCGGGAGCTCATGAGACGATGAACTCGGTGGGCAACTTGTTGAGCGATTTGCTGCAGTTTGGCTTGCCGCTTGATTTCTATAATATGTATGTGGGCCAAGTATCGGCGCTGACAGTGGCAGACTTGGAAGCATGCGCGCGCACGTTGCTCGATCCACGGCAGATGGTGTGGATGGTCGTGGGAGACCGGGCAACACTCGAACAGCCGCTGCGAGAGTTGAAAATCGGCGAGATTGTGGCGACCGAGGCATGAGGGAATCTTAAGTTATACAGACTTTCGACCAGTCCATCTACTTCAAGTGCAATAAAGATTTTCAACTTTACTGGACTTTTTCATTTGAAAACTGCTGTAACAACATGGGTTGCAGACAGCGCGGGCTGGATTGCTTCCTAGCTGGCAGCTCGCCGCTGCTTTTGGGAAGCGATACTTTGGTCTTGTACGGTACCCCAAGCAGCCATGGCATCCATCACCGGACGAAGGCTCTTTCCCCTATCTGTCAAGCTATACTCAACTCGCGGCGGCACCTCCGGATATACTTTCCGGTCCACAAGGCCCACCCGTTCCAGTTCCCGGAGTTGTTGCGTCAGCACCTTTTGCGTGACGCCCTCAATGTCCCGCTGCAGCTCTGAAAAGCGCTTGGCACGGAGAGCCAGATACCAGAGGATCAGAGGTTTCCAGCTTCCGCCAATCGCCTCAATCGTTGTATAGATGGGACAAAAAGCAGAAATTTCTTTGTCGCAGTTCGCCATTGTTTTCTTTCACTAGTATCGTTTTGGTGCCTATGGCACTAAAGAGTGCGTACTTCTCAAAGTTAAGACTACCTGCTAAACATGAATCGTTGCAACTTCTGAGGTGACGAAGTCATGTGGATTGTTAAACTAGCGCTGGACCGGCCTTACACGTTCGTGGTTTTGGCGGTTTTGATTTTATTGCTGGGCGCTACCGCGATTGTAACCACGCCTACAGATATCTTTCCGAAAATCGATATTCCCGTTGTGAGCATTATCTGGACTTATTCCGGCCTGCCCACGACCGAGATGGAGAAGCGCATAACAACCTTTAGCGAGTTTGTGCTCGCGACGGTTAATGATATCCGGTCGATCGAGTCGCAGACGCTGAACGGAGTGGCAACCATCAAGGTCTATTTCCATCCGCAGGTGCGAATTGATGCCGCCATGGCCCAGATCAATTCGGCTGTCAATGGCATCCGGTTCCGCATGCCGCCGGGGATTAACCCTCCTTGGATTTTGCGATTTGGCGCGGATACTGTTCCCATTATTCAATTGGCTTTGAGCAGCGATACGCTTTCCGAATCGGAGCTTTACGACTACGGAATCTTTCGCGTCCGCCAGCAGCTTTCGACGGTAGCGGGAACGCTTTTGCCCGCTCCTTACGGCGGCGTATCGCGCCAGATCATGGTCGATCTCGATCAGGATGCGCTAGTCGCTAACGGACTAAGCCCCATCGACATCAGCAATACCATTAACGCGCAGAATGTGACGCTGCCTTCCGGCACGGTCAAAATTGGAGATCGCGACTACACGGTTTCGACCAACAGCAGTCCGCTCGATTTTTCGCAGTTGAACGAAGCGCCGCTGAAAGTAGTGAATGGCGCGACGGTGTACATCCGTGATGTCGCCCACGTGCGCGATGGCTATGCGGTGCAGCAGAACGTGGTTCGCGCGGATGGCAAACCTTCGGTTCTGCTCACCATCATGAAAACGGGTTCTGTTTCCACGCTTAGCATCGTTGACGAAATTAAGAACAAGATCCTGCCGGTGAGCCGGGCTGCCGCGCCGCCGGGCATGAAAATTAAAGAGCTGTTCGACCAGTCGGTGTTTGTCCGGGCATCGATCAACGGTGTTCTGCGCGAAGCTCTGATCGCGGCGTGTCTCACGGGAATGATGATCCTGCTGTTTCTGGGGTCCTGGCGGTCCACGCTCATTATCGCGGTCTCCATTCCGCTTTCTATTCTGAGTTCTCTCGCCATGCTGAGCGCGCTGGGCCACACCATGAACGTGATGACCCTGGGCGGCCTCGCCCTCGCTATCGGCATCCTGGTGGATGATGCCACAGTTACCATCGAGAACATCCACCGGCACATGGGACGAAAGCCGCTGCGCGAGGCGGTC
Source organism: Bryobacteraceae bacterium (assembly GCA_045807985.1). Classification (GTDB taxonomy): domain Bacteria; phylum Acidobacteriota; class Terriglobia; order Bryobacterales; family Bryobacteraceae; genus Bog-105. The sequence continues at coordinate 333 of JBJMGL010000433.1, read as the reverse complement.
CTCGATGGGGCGGCGCAGATTGCGGTTCCCACGTTTGTTGCCACCTTAACGATTTGCATTGTTTTTGTTTCCGTTGTGTTTCTGACGGGACCGGCCAAATACCTGTTCACGCCGATGGCTCTGGCGGTTGTCTTCGCCATGATTGCCAGTTACCTGCTTTCGCGCACGCTGGTGCCGGTAATGGCGGCTTACCTTCTTCGCGGCGAACAACATGAGGTAGACCCCGCGACTGGCATTTCCGAGCAGAAGCACGCCCGCAAAAACTGGTTTGCTCGCGTTAACGAACGGTTCAATGACGGATACATTTGGGTACGCACGCGCTATACCGGTTTG
>JBJMGL010000432.1:0-2529 GCA_045807985.1 Bryobacteraceae bacterium | reverse complement strand
CCAGCGGATCAGCCTTTGCGTTCGTGCCGAGCTTATGAAAGAAAACGCGCACGCCCTCCGGAGCCGCCTTGCTGTAATAAAAGCCGCTGGCATCTGGCAAAAGCGAGAAACTCATGTAGCGCAGGCGAGGCATGGTCTCCGGCATGTCACGGCGCGTTTCGACATTGAAGAATTTTAGGGTAAGCTCATCCTCCCCGCCTTCGCGAATCCCGTAAACTAAAATGTCGCCGCGCTCGGAAACATCCATTAGAGCCAGCGTCTTGGGCTTCGCCGCCGTGCCCAGGGCGTTGGCGTCAATCAACAGCTCATTTTTTCCATGACCCTCACGCAAACAAATCTGATTAAAATCTTTGTTTCCCGGTCGCCGGACAAAAAACTGGCGCTGCCCCCGCGTAACAGGCAATTGATACCGGTCCATCCGCAACAAGACAGCCAATCTCTGTCTTAGCTGCTCCCGACCCGGTATCGCCTGGAAGAAACGGTCCGTATATTGCTGTTGCTGCTTGATCCACGCCCGCGTTTCAGGACTTTGAGGGTCTTCCAGCCATCGGTAATTATCGGTAATGGAAATGCCATGCATCTCATCCGTCACCGGCTTCCGCGCCGTGGCGGGTGCTTGATTCCCCGTCCGATCAGAGACATAGCTAGCGGGCAGGAGCATGGGAAGGAGTACAAAGACGGAGGCACGGCGGAACACGCTCCGTAGTGAAGCGGAAAAGCTTCGGCCCTCGAACGTTTTCTAACAGCGGTCCGAAACTCGATGGAGATTACTGTCACTTTACGGGCTGAGTGGAATAGTCCAAGCGGCTCTCTTGCAGCAGGCGAACCTCCAGGCGGCACTGATCAAGAAAAGCGCAGATCAACTGGCGTAGGAATTGACACACGCTGCGATGGAGAGACATGCCTCTTATACACCGATGCGCGGCGAAATCTAGTTCCGTCCGCTGATTGGTTCACAGATTTAGACGGAGGGGCGAGCAATCACGTTTACGACTCCTTTGCAAAACATTTTTGGTATGGAAGCTGACTGTTCTCTGTTTGCAAGAACATGCAGCATACTAAGGGCATGTATTGGGCCAGATTTCTCGTTGCCTTCCTATGGATTTTCTTAGGGGGAGCAGCTTACGGGCAGTCCGTATCCAGCCACGCGGACGAAACCGCCATTCGCGATCTGATACAGAAATACATGGACGCGCGCAATAACAAAGATGCCGAGAAGACGCGTTCCCTTTTCACTGAAGATGCCGACCAGCTCGTATCCACTGGTGAATGGCGGAAGGGAATTGACGCCGTGGTTCGAGGCGCGATGGCCAGCTCGCAAAAAGAAGCGGCAAAAAGCTCTATTCAGGTCGAAGCCATTCGCTTTCTCGATCCCGGCATAGCGCTAGTGGACGGGCGCTACGAAACTGTCTCGGCAGCCACGGGCGCCAGCCGGAAGATGTGGGCTACTCTCGTCGTGAAACGCGTAGGGCAAGACTGGCGGATCGCTGCGATTCGCAACATGCTCCCCGCGCCCAATTCCGTCAGCGCTCCTCATTGAAAATAAGGATGGTATGAACGCGAAACTGTTCCTCCTCGCTACCCTCAGTATTCCCGCCTTCGCCTTTAACGAAAGCAAATACCTTTTTCAGCGTCCGGCCATGAACGATAAATTGATCGTGTTCGGGTTTGCGGGCGATCTCTGGTCGGTGGGCCGCACGGGAGGAACCGCCGTCCGGCTCACGACCGGTATCGGTGTGGAAACTGATCCGGTCTTTTCCCCGGATGGTACACAGATTGCCTTCACTGGCAATTACGATGGAAATACCGATGTCTTTCTCATGCCCTCTACCGGAGGTATTCCGAGACGCCTTACTTATCACCCCGGCCCCGATTTTGCGGTTGCCTGGACGCCCGACGGCAAAGGCGTGATCTTTCGTTCCGGGCGCGACAGCAAATCGCCCCGCTACACTCAACTTTTCAGCGTTCCCGTGGAGGGTGGCCTGGCCAAAGCGCTCCCATTGCCGATGGCGTACGCAGGCTCGTATTCAACGGAGGGCAAGCGCTTCGCCTACACTCCCGTGGGCGGCGGTTCCGGCTTTAACTACGCCAACTATGTCTCGTGGCGGCGTTATCGGGGCGGCTTAGCCAGCTCGATTCAGATCACGGTCATGCCGGATCTGAATACAACCAAAGTCCCGCGCGAGGGATCGAATGACTTTAATCCCCTCTGGGTAGGCGACCGGCTCTATTTTTTATCTGACCGTAACGGCCCCGTCACTCTGTTCCGCTATGACACGGATTCCGGCAAAGTTTCCGAAGTCATCAGGAACAATGGTTACGACATCCGCTCCGCCAGCGCCGGGCCCGGCGGCATTGTCTACGATCAGTTCGGCGAAATCTTTCTCTTCGACACCAAAAGCGGCAAAAGCAGAAAAGTGCCGATTGAAATCGCCAGTGACTTCCCCGAAGTCCGTCCGCATCTCGAAGACGTCAGCCGCAACATTCAATTTTCCCGCATCTCGCCCACCGGCATGCGCGCCTTGTTTG
>JBJMGL010000431.1:0-13929 GCA_045807985.1 Bryobacteraceae bacterium | reverse complement strand
GCCAGATCGATGGCGTCCGCCATCGCCTTTGTAGCCAGCGTCCGTTGGGTGCCCCTGATCTCCGCTGTCGTAAAGCGCCAGCAGGCGAGACGGGGCATTAGGGTCGCGGAGTACCTTGTCGAAATCGATTACACCGTCATACTCGCCACTCGTGCGGGTCCAGTTGTTGACCGTCTGACTGTGCCTACAAAAAATTCGGATCGGTTTGTAATCACTGAAGTTGATCGACTTCGCCTTATCCCCTGATAGTTGTGACCTACCCCCATTTATTAGGCCATAGATCGGGAGAGTTCCTGATGATTTAGTTCCGGTGAACCACAAAGTTTTCGTGATTCTTGGTTCTGTGCCATTGGTTGTGTTGCCTCGGCGGTGAAGAGCGCCATTGTCTGTGGCGTTAAAAGTTGTGCCCACACGGTCCGAAAACAGGGAATTGTGCTCGAAATACGCCGTTAAGGGTAAAGGGCCTGGCTGCTCGTTGCCGGATGTCATCTTGCTCGTATCTGCACACCACAGACACACGGGCGTGTGGTCGGCAACCCGGAAGTTACAACGCGGGCCACAATTCTGCCGAATGTCTGATAGCTGGTAATTCGCAAACCCAATCCGTAAAGGTGAGTTCGGACTGTTACATGTCACCCGTATGGGACACTGAGAACAGACGCGAATTTGAATGAAAAGTCATCTGAGCCCTCCTCACGCGCTGCTTTCCGATATCCCAATTTTCGCCGGTATATGGCGGCTAGGTTTCTGGTCACCATTGCTTTAGAAATGCAGTCTGTCGCCATCGGATGGCAAATCTATGCGATCACTCATCGTCCGTTGGATTTGGGGTTAGCCGGTTTAGCGCAGTTCCTGCCCAGTATTTGCTTGTTTACCTTTACTGGGCATGTGGCGGATCGGTTTCCGCGACAGCGAATTATACAAGCGTGCTATGCAGGTTTTGCGGTTTGCTCGTGTTTTCTGGTTGCGTTTACTGCCTTGGGACTAAAATCGGCGTACCCGATTTATGCCGTTCTGCTTTTAAACGGTACAGTGCGGGCTTTCCAAAGCCCAGCAGGCCAGGCGTTTACCCCGCTGCTGGTCGAACGTGAGCACTTCCCCAACGCAGTGGCGTGGGCTTCATCGCTGTTTCAGGTATCCACAATAGCCGGTCCCATGATCGGAGGCGTCCTGTATGGCTTTACAGGCACCCCGCTATTTGTTTACAGCAGCGCGGCAGCGGCTTCCATCACGGCGTTCACCTTGTTTAACTACTTGCGTCTGCCTCCCGCCGAACGCGCGCGTGTCCTTCCATCGCAAAACCTGGTTTTTGATGGCCTGCATTATATCTGGCGAAATAAGCTGGTGCTTGGCGCGATTTCGCTCGATCTGTTTGCTGTGCTGCTGGGCGGAGCGATTGCACTGTTGCCGGTTTATGCGCGTGAAATTTTGAACGCAGGCGCGGTTGGGTTGGGCATTCTGCGGAGCGCGCCGGGTGTTGGGGCAGTGGCAATGAGCATTGTTGTCGCGCATTGGCCGCTTCGCCAGCGCGCTGGGGCCACCATGTTGTGGTGCGTTTTTGCATTCGGGGTCTTCACCGTTTTGTTTGGGATCTCGCGCAACCTGATGTTCTCCCTTGTTTGCCTGCTTTTGGCCGGGGCTGCGGACAGCGTCAGTGTCATCATTCGCCATACCATGGTCCAGCTTTCGACGCCAGATGAGATGCGCGGCCGGGTCAGCGCGGTGAACATGGTCTTTATCAGCACCTCCAATGAAGTCGGCCAGTTTGAATCGGGCTTGACAGCGCAATGGTTTGGAACGGTGCCAGCCGTGGTCTTGGGCGGTTTAGGCACGATGCTCATTGTTGGCCTCTGGGCTTGGCTGTTTCCTCAATTAAGGCGGCTCCATAGATTGATTCCTGAAGAAGTGCCAAGAATCCAAGCGGAACCGCTGGAAGCGAAAGCATGTCAGTAGTTGAGAATGCCCGGGCGCTTCTGAAAAGCGCAAAGAGCATTGCGGTTTTGACAGGCGCTGGCATTTCGGCGGAGAGCGGTATCCCTACGTTTCGTGGAGCAGCCGGGCTTTGGAAACGGTTTCGCCCGGAAGAGTTGGCTACGCCAGAGGCATTTGCGTGTGATCCTCAAACTGTTTGGGAGTGGTATCATTGGCGGCGCAAGCTGATTGCTGAAGCCAAGCCGAACGCGGGGCACTTAGCATTGGCCCGGTTGGAGCAATTGGTGCCGAAGTTCACTTTGGCGACGCAGAACGTGGATGGTCTTCACCAGGCAGCGGGCAGCAAAACAATCTTGGAATTGCACGGCAGCATCTGGAAATTGCGATGTGCGCAGTGCGGGTGCGAGTGGTTTGATCGAGACGCTACAGAAGGCAGACAGCTTGTGTACTGCCAGTGCGGAGCCTTGGCACGTCCGGGTGTGGTCTGGTTTGGAGAGGGCTTGCCGCCTGACGTTTGGAGATCGGCGGAACAGGCTATCAGAAGTTGCGACCTGTTGCTGGTCATTGGCACATCCGCTGTTGTTTATCCTGCGGCGGGTCTGGCGCCGTTAGCCCGATCTTTTGGCGCGAAGATCATTGAGGTCAATCTCGAAGCAAGTCCGATTTCCAGCTCCGTTGATGCGCGGTTAATCGGGCAAGCCGGGGATATTCTGCCTGAACTGGTCCAGGAGTAAACGACCGTCTGTCGCACGGCGATGGCATCGGAAAAGGTCAGTTGCGGCTTGCGGTACCGAGCCGGCCCATTCGTCTTTTCTGCCGTGGAGGAGCCGGTGCATGGAGTTGTGCATCCCGGCGCAAACGTGTAATGCCGGTAATGGGGGAGATCCTACTGTTTCGCCGTGCTCACCATTCGTCCCTCAATTGCCGTGCCGACGCAATGCGACGTGTACTCAAACGGATCGCCGTCATAAAGCGCCACATCGCCATCCTTCCCCACTTCGAGCGACCCCACCCGGTTTGCCACTCCAATCAATTTCGCGGCATTAATCGTAATACTCGCAAGCGCCTGATCAAAGGTCAGCCCGTTCGCAGCCGCCACGCCCGCTTCAAACAACAGCACCCGCGTTTTCGGCACATACCCCTCAAAGCCGCTCTGCAAAGCAAACGGAATCCCTTTCGCTTGTAGGTGCGCCGCCGTTTCAAAGCTGATATTCTCCGTTTCCCCGCTTGCCCGTTGCATCGTGGGATGAATCATCACCGGGTATCCCGCCGCTTTCACCTCATCAAGCACCAGGTCGCACTCCGCGCACCCATCCAGGATCATCTTGAAATTAAATTCTTTCGCCAATCGGATTGCCGTCATAATGTCACGCGCCCGGTTCGCCGTCACAAGCATGGGCATCTCGCCATTCAAAACTTTGACGAAAATCTCTGTTTTCAAATTGCGCTCCTCCCTCTTGTCATCTTTCTTGCCCGCGCTCCCTTTCGCTCCTTGCGCCTTAATCAACTCCCCTCGGAGCAAAGCCACCTGCTTGCCGCGAGTGCCCGGACTCTTGGTCCGCTCCGCCAATCCCTGCTCTCCCAGGTTCGCGACCACCATCGCCGCAGGCACAATGGCCGCCTCCTCCACCGTCTTTCCGCGCGTCTTCACTACCATCGTCTGCCCCGTCACGAGCGCCCCGGGACCATGGCCCGTATTCATCGTCGTCACGCCAAAACTGCGCACCCACTCGATCAACCGTTCCCGCGCATCATAAGCATCGAGCGCCCGCAACTCCGGCTGCACCGCCGCGCTCCGTTCCACCTGATCCTGATCCGTAGGAATATTCAGATAACCCGTCAACCCAACCGTCGAATGCGCATCCACCAGACCCGGCGTTACCACCACCACTGACACCTTCTGATAACCGGATGGCACTTTCACCTGCGCTGCCGGACCTACCCGCGCAATCTTGCCATTCTCAATCAAAACGATTCCATCCTGAATCGGCGCTCCCGCCATCGTGTAAACCGTTTTGCCCTGCACCGCCAAATTCTGCGCAGAAGCGCCGCAAGCTATCAATAAGGCCGCAATCACCGCTCTCATCTACCGGTTCTCCTCGCCCACCTCATCATCGTCCACGTCCGGCGTTTGATCGTGGCTAGCACCCACCCCGCCTGTGGAATAGATCCGGTCCTTCGGATCACTGCGGTCAAACACCTTCTTCCCTTCGATCCATGTCTCCAGCACATGCGTATAAACGCTTAGCGGATCACCCGACAGCAAAATAAAATCCGCGTCCTTGCCACTTTCGAGCGAACCCACTCTCGCCTGCAATCCAAGAATTCGGGCATTTGCCATCGTCAGCCCATAAATTGCCTTATCTCGCGGCAACCCCGCCCTTACTGCCAAGGCAGCCTCGCGCCGCAGAAGACGCGAATCCACAATCGGATCATCCGTATGAAACCCGAACAGCACCCCTGCCTTGTCCAGCGCCGCCGCCGTGAACAGCGCCGCGTCCTTGGCTTCCTCCTTGCCGCCCGGACTATCCAGCACAATCAGCGATACCGGCACTTTCGCCTTCGCAATCTCATCCGCCACCACCCAGCCTTCGCTGACATGATGAAGCGCTACAGGGAAATGAAACTCCTGCGAAAGCCGAATCGCGGACATGATGTCATCGCTGCGATGCGTATGAAACTGTACCGTCCGCTTGCCATCCAGCACCTCCCCAAGCGCCTCCATACCCAAATCCCGAGGCGGCAGTTTGCTTGCATCACCCTTGGCAGCCGCCACTTTATCGCGGTACTCCTGAGCCTTAATATAGATTTCCCGGTCGAGTGCCGCCGACTTGCCGCGCGTCCCCGGAAACGGCGAAGGCCGTCGCGGGTTCGTTCCATTCGCCATCTTCATGCCGCCCGCAATCCGCCCATCCGGCAGCTTGATCAGCAACTCCTCAATCGTCTTACCCGGACGTAATTTCAAATACAATGTCTGCCCGCTCATCAGGTGACCCGAACCCGGCATTACATTCGCCGTAGTCACCCCCGCCGCCCGCGCTTTATCAAAATGCGCATCCCGCACATTGATCGAATCCAGCACCCGCGCATCCGGCTGAATCGGCGCGCTGCTGTCACCGCCCTCCGGTGCGCCAATATGGCTGTGCGAATCCACCAGACCCGGCATAATCACCTTGCCGGCGGCATCAATCCGCTGCGCGCCCGCCGGAATGGTGGTCGTACCCGGAGGCCCTACCGCCACGACCTTATCGTTTTGAATCACCAGCACGCCCGAAGGAATTTCCGGCCCGGCCACCGGAATGATCTTCGCCCCGGTAAAAGCAATCACACCCTGCGCTTGGAGACGAATAACCATTAACACCAGGAAAAAATATCGCATGGAAACGTTTGAGTGTAGCGCATGGTCGCGAACCAACCGCGACAAAATAGTGGCATGACTTTTGATGGAGCCATATGGCACAGCGAGATCTCGCTAAGCTCCGGTGAAGCCTCTCACATCTACGCCTCGCTGTGCCGGGGAGAAATTCCTGGTCGCGGCGTAACGCCCAGTCCTGCCGTAGAGGCTTTCCACGGAGAGTTAACGGGGGAGTGGCCAGAAATCGAATCCATTTGCAAATTGAATCGCTCGGACGCTTACGTTGTCCTCTCCTGCGAATGGTCGAAAGCCGAAGAAGTACACCTGTTGCTTCAGCACCTAGCCGCCAAGCACGGCTTGGTTTTCTTCGACCCGCAATCGGAAGAAGTCTACCTGCCTGATCACCTCCAAAGCTGATGCACGGTATGAGCCTGTGTCTCTGGGTGCTATAGACTGTAGACCATCGTCGAGCCCACAAAGTAAAAGTAAAACCCAGTAGCGGTAAACTGCTGTCCTGGGAACGTCAGGAAACCATCCGTAGAATTCACAGTCTAATGTTGTGGAGGTCCACGTTGATGAACAATGATCAAGTTTCCGGCAAGTTGGATGAAGTAAAAGGCAAAGTGAAGGAAGAGTGGGGCAAGGCCACGGGCGACACCAGTACGCAAGTGGGAGGACTGAAAGATCAGGTGAAAGGCAACCTGAAACAGACCTACGGTGATGCCAAGGAAGAAGCGCAAGAAGAGGTACGAAGAGAGCAAGACAAGTCCCTATAACTCTCGCGACTCTAGAGCGTGCCAAAACGAGTTGCTTTGACACGCTCTAGAGATCAACGCGGCATCATTGCAACTGCTTGGGTTGCGGCGCAAGCTCTGGCGCTGTGGCAATCTTCGTGATAAAGGCATCGTAGCCGCCGGCGTTTTCCGGCTGGCTAGCCCCTACAATTGGGAACGCCGAAGAGTTAGTACGTCCTGTGAGATAAATGTTCCCGTTTCTATCCACTGCAATGGCGAGTCCCTCATCGTAATTGTTGCCTCCTGTGAATGTAGAGAACAACAGCGAGGCAGCACCCCATTGCGCCGTGTCCAGTTCGGCCACAAATGCATCCGTGTTGCCGCTATAACTACCCTGCGTCGGCCAGACGCTCGGGAAATCATAGGATGCGGTGCTACCCGTCAGGTAAACGTGTCCAGCGGCATCCAGCGCAATGGCTTGGCCGTAATCATGACCAGTTCCGCCCAGATAGGTAGAGTAGATCAGAGAATCCACGCCGTAAGCTGCCGGATTGAACACCGCAATAAATGCATCCTCCGCGTACACAATCTCGCCGCCCGACCAGGCTGGATTGCAATGGCCGTCGGTTCCACACGTTCGATCGTAGGCGTTAGCTGTTGTCGGAAAGTCCTCCGATTCCGTCTCGCCGGAAACGTAAATCAAGCCATTATTGCCAACCGCGATGCCGGTCGCTTCCTCGCCGGTAATACCTCCCAGGTAGGTTGAGTAATCAAGCGTACTCGCTGCTATGTTTACTTTGCTGATAAAGGCAGTTTGGCTGGCAGCCGACTTCCGAGTCTGGTATGCATTCTCGGAAGTTGGAAAATTAGCCGATGACGTTATGCCTGCGACGTAGGCGAAACCGGCCGAGTCAGTTGCAATGGCGAGCCCTTCGTCAATCAGACCGCCTCCCAAATATATGGCATAGAGAATCTGGCCGGACGGGTCCAGTTGCAGAACAAACGCATCGCCTGGAAAGCCTCCCTGACTGCCGTTGGTTACCGGAAAGTTTCCGTTGGTCTTGCCCGTCAAGTAAGCATTGCCGGACTTATCAACAGCAATGGCGTTTCCATAATCATCGCCGCCGCCGTAATAGGAGTAATAAGCCATATTGCCGGCTCCATCAACCTTGGCGCCTAGCACATACTTGTTGTTGCAATAACCGAACCGATCCTTCACTCCATATAACCCGGTGACATAAGCATTACCGGCGCCGTCGGCAGCGACGCCCTTCACCGAGGCATTGCAGGAGCCGTCGCCGAAAAAGTTCATATACAGCACATTCGTTCCTGACGCATCCAGTTTTGACAGAAAGCCCAGACTGATGTTGCCGGTTGTCGTGCCTCCAATGTAGGCGGAACCATCCGCATCGGTGGCAATCCCATTGCCGATCTCATCATTCGAGGAACCCCAGTATGTGGAATAGGCAACGACCGGATCAATTACAAGGGGCTGAGCCGTATTATACGGCGCAATGGCAAAGCGGACCGTGTTCGCGCTGGTGAGCACATACTGGGCCGGAAGTTCACGGCGGTTTCCGTCTGCGCCGTTAAAGGCCCTTGGTTGTTTCTGCTTAATGATCTCTTTGCCGATGTGCAGATCGAGACTGCCGTCCGGGCTAAGCGTGAGCGCGTCCACGCCCTGGAATGAAAGTTCAATACGCTGGGGATCAGCTTTGGGCGCCAGTACGAAGTCGTATTCCGATTCACGCTGGTTTCCGCGAAAAACCAGATCGACACCCGGATAAACAGCCGAGTACCGAACTGAGCTGAAGCTGGGAATGCCAAGTTTCCACTGCTCAGGAGCACCGACATAGTAATTAATTTTGCCCGGCAACTTGCCCCCGCCCGTGAGGACTGGATGCGGATTGGCTCCGGCCAGCGACATCGCTGCCGAATGTCCGTCGCGCAGGTAAAAGCGAACCGCTGTCGGGCTCAGTTGCAGGGTGTATCCGGGCGCGTGCGCCAGAAAGCGCGCTTTAGGCTCAGCCTGTCCGCGGTTTTCTTCGAAACTAAGTGGAACATTGACGGGAACGGTTTTGGGCCTTTGTGACGCGGCAAAGGCAGGAATACACACCGTCAGGGAAGCACAAAGAGCGATAGCGATTCGCTTCGAGTTCATAGGATCGTGTCCTCTCCCTCGTCTTACGCGAAACTATTACGCCATTTGGATCAAAGGAAAAATTAAAGTCGAGCGAAGAAACCAAATAAGCCGGTTAAATCACTTGGCTCGAATATCCGCCCATCGCATCCATCATCCGGTTCAGCCTGTCGGCGCAACGCTGTAAATGCCACATCTCCTCAGCAAAGCTTGCTTGCTCCCCGTACGCTGTTTGCAGCGAAAGACGGCCCAAGCGCTCCTGTAAGGCGCTTTCGCGTTTTCGAATTTCCGCGATCTGCGAGATCACCAGAGTATCTAATGGGGTTTGCTCAACGAGCATAGATTGTGACATAAGCTCCTTTATTTCACATGCCTCTCAGCATGCCACTTCTCTCATTGCATTTAAAGCACCATTCCTCTACAAACACCAGGTGCCTCAGGAATGCCCTCAAATATTCTTATCGCGCAACAGAAAACGCGAGTAGATGACAAGTCCGCAATAACACGCAACCACCAACGCAATCGACTTGCGGATCCAGGGGGATTCCTGCTGAGAACTTCTTTCTGCTTTCTGACTTCGTCGAGGATAATGATCATTAACCATTTGGTGATCGGTCACCGGTAAGGAACCCTGAGATCCGGCTTGCGCCGATACATCAACAAATCGTTCCGCCAAGCCCGATTGTTTGCGCAGGCACGTAGCAGAAATAGTAAACAACTGCTGCGTGAGTGGGTTGTAGTAAAACTGATTGCTCTCTAGACTAGAGACATTGATGGACCGGCTCACCCCAAAACCGGAGCCATGCGCCGAACCGCAGAAGGGGCATCCCCAGAGCGAGATGGATTGCAAAGCAAGCCTAAACTGCTCAGGCAGCGGATGTTGAAAATCGAGCGCATCGCGTCCGATCTCCTCTCCTTCCGTCAAACGTTGCGCTAGCGTTTTACCGTCCTTTACTGACGCAAGCAGCTTACCAACCTGCAGTAAAGGCCCCGTGCCTGCCAGAGTTCTTTCGATACGGGCTTGGCGGCTCTCCTTGTAATTACAATCCACTTTGCAATTCTATAACTTGCCTCAGTATGCTGGTCCTGCTGTCGGCTCATTGCTAAGTTCGCTTTCCGGCGGCAGCGGCGGCATCCCCTCGCGTCCGAGAGTGCGCACCGAATCCGCCTCCAGGTAAATATGGCGGATGTCCGGGCAATACCGTCGAACCGCTGCTTCGATCCGGTCAATCGCCTGCTCCACTTCAGCCGAGGAAAGGCCTTTGCGGAACTGAACATTCATGGTGAGCAGTGCAGTATGCGGGCCAAAATACATAGTGAGCGGATATCCCACGCGCTCCACTCCCGCATCGGCTCCCGCCAGCTCCCGAATACGGATCAGCGTTTGCCGGTCTGCCCCCTCTCCCACCAGCAGCGCCTTGCTCTCTCGTGCCAGCAGCACGGCAACTCCCATCAACAAGAGACCAACGGCGATGGAAGCCGCGCCATCGAGCCAAGCGACGCCGAGTATCTGTCCTCCAAGAATGCCGAGGAAAGCAAATACCAATCCCAGCAGCGCCGCCGAATCCTCAAAAATAACCGTGAATAAGCTCGGATCTTTGCTCGCTTGAATAGCGTCCCAGACGGAGCGGCGGCCCTGGACTTTTCGAAACTCTCCCAGGCTTGCCAGCAGCGCATATCCTTCAAAGAGGAAGGAGAAAGCAAGAATCGCATAGTTCCACGCCGGGTTCGACAGGGGAACGGGGTGCCGCACATGAAGCGCCCCTTCCACCAGGGAAACGCCGCCGCCAATCGCGAAAATCAGCAGCGCGACCACCAGCGTCCAGAAATACAGCTCTTTCCCATACCCGAAAGGATGAGTCTCATCCGCCGGTTTCCGGCTCAGGCGAAGTCCCAGCAGCAGAAGAGATCCATTGCCTGTATCAACTAAGGAATGAATTCCTTCCGAGAACATGGCCGCGCTATCAGTAAAATGAGAACCAACAAACTTAGCGCACGCAATCGCCACATTCGCGGCAATAGCGGCGTAAATCGCTTTATGTGATGAGCTGGCGATAAACTCTTCCCCCTCACCCCATTGTCGCCACTGCTGGCGTAAAAGCGAATCAGAGCCGGACGCGCGAGGGAGCGATCCCTCTTTCTACCAATTCAAACCATCAGCATCTGCGAAGCCGTTAGCGGCAGCAGCGGAGCAAAACCGCCCTGCCATCCAGCCGCCCCAAAAGGACCTACTTTCGATCGCTTCCGTCCTGTCACGACCAGATCAACGTTGAGTGATTGTGCCATTTGATGAATGCTATCCCACAAGGAGCCTGCATGCACAATCGGCAGCGCCTCGGTACCCGCGTCTCCTTGCATCCGGGCCAGCAATTCCAGTCCATTCTCCACTGACAATGCCACATGATCATCGAACCCAAACGCCAAGGTCCCCTCCTGCACTTCCGGAACCACGTGCAGCAGAAAAAGCCTCGCATTCAACGTTCTGCTGACCTCCGCTGCTGCTTTTAGCACATGCAAATCACGACCCGAAACCGCGCACAAAATCCGGCGGATATCCTGGCGTGAAGAATCACCGGATGGCGAGGGTCCCATCAGCCAAACCGGGCAGGGACTCTGAACCAGCAGCTTCTTCGCTAATGACCACGTACGGGAAAACGCGGCGCGTAAGCCCGCTCGTTGAAAAGGCAAAAAGATCGCATCCATTTCCTGCTCCCGCGCATATTGAGCGATGCTGGCCGCCTCGTCCGAATGCGCATGAATATGAATTCGGCAGCGGTCTAATCCATGTTCTTCAGGTTTTAGCAGCTTCAACTCATGTAAAGCCGGCTTCGGCCCGCCTTCCCGGAACGGATCAACCACCCGCATCAGGGTCAAATCAGCTCGCAGTGTGTTTATCATGTGCGCCACGCCCGGCAACGTGGTTTTGACACGTTCCGGTGAAGCAATGGGAAACAGAATATTTTTAAGTGACATAAGTTCTCCTTTCATAAAAAGCGCCGGACTAGAAGAGAAAGCCTTCCACCGGTTTCAGCGGCTCCGGCACCTGCCGTTCGCCCAAGCCCTGCTTCAAATTGATCTCAATGGAACGCGACAACGCGCTCATCGGAACATCGTTAATCGTGTTCTCAAAAGGGTCCTCAAGGTGGCTTCCAAAGCTTTCGAGCGACAACAACATGAACGCAATCAAAGAGGAAGCCAGCGGCGTCAGTATCCCCAAGTCGGCCACCAGCCCCAAAGGCATCATGAAACAGAAAACATTGGTGAACAGCCGCGGAAAATAGTCAAACTGCCGGGGAAAGGGCGTATTTTTGATGCGTTCGCACGCGCCCTGCACGTTGGTCATCTCTGCCAGCGCTTCCTCAATCGACACAAACCGGTAATCGTCCAGCCATCCCTGCTGAAAAGCGTTGCGCAGGAGGTGTCCCATCTTCAGTTGAATCCCCATCGGAACATTCTCATATCGCCGCAGTTCCTCAATCGCCTCCGGCGTGAGCCACTGCCCCAGTTCATCCAGCGAATCATGTTTACGCAGGTGGCATCGCAGGGCATTCACAAAAGCAATCTGCCAGTAGGTCATCTTTCCCTGGAACTCTTCGACCTGTTCCCGTTCCTCCGCGCTGGTGGCGAAGGATGGGAAAATCTGGCAGCGTCGCGCCAGCGTGCGCGACCAGTTCACCAAAGCGCCCCATAAAATGCGAGCTTCCCACCAGCGGTCGTAAGCTGCCTTGATGCGGAAGCCGAGAAAGATCGTGAGCGCGGCTCCTGCTAAGCTCAACGGCAGATTCGGAATCGCCAGCCATTTCTGCCCGTACAGGACATAGCCAACCGCAATCGCAACATCAATCGCGAAAAACAAAACAATCCGGTTAGCGACAAAGTGCAAAATTCTTGATAACGGCAGTTTCCGGCGAACAATCATCATCCTCACTCTAAAGTGAATCCAGAGCGGAAACTATCTATCTTTCGTCCACGCCGATCCATCAAAAGAAGGAGAAGGGATTTGGAGGGAAAGGCGTCTAATTTCTTCGGATTTCATGCCGACAAATAGAAATGAAGCATTAGGGACCCGCACTGCCTTCGATAGGCTTTTTCTCCTTTCCCGGAAAATCATTCTCCTGGGCGTTGCGCTGCTGATCCTTCTGCTGGTCACAATCGAGTGGATCATTAATATCGAGTACTCGCTCGGCGTGCTCTACATCCTTCCCATGCTACTCGGCGGCGTTGTTCTGAACCGCCGTCAGGTGGTGGCGCTCGCCCTCCTATGCGCTTTCGCGCGGGGTCTCTTTACAGATTTGCCTACCTACCTGGACTACATACTTCGCTTCGCCATGGCCACTCTCGCCTACTGCGGTATCGGGCTCTTCGTGGTTGAGCTTCGCCGCAATCGCCAGATGTACATCGTCCACCTGACGCAAATCGAGAAGCAGCAAGCATTGCGGCGTGAAGCGGAGGAGCAACTGCGCGTGCTCGCAGAAAGCAGCCCGGCTGCCATCATGACGATCGATGAGAACGGGAATGTACTGGCCGCTAACCGAGCCACTTTGGAAATGCTCGGACTCGAAGGATCAGGCTTGATCGGCCGTTCCATTGCGTCCTACATCCCGGTATTCGCCGACGCCCTGCAAATCGACGGCACTCATCGAACTTTTCGAACCGCCGCCCAATGCTGGGGCCGTCGCGAAAACGGCTCCGCCTTTATCGCCCACACCTGGTTTTCCACCTACCTTGCCGATGGCAGAAAAAGACTGGCGGCGATCGCCGTCGACATCTCCGAGGAAATGCGCGACCGCGAAGAGCAGCACCTCCAACAGCTTTCCAGCAACAACCGCATCCTTGCCGGCGCGGTCTCGCACGAAATCCGGAACATGTGCGCCGCAGTCAATGTGGTTTGCTCCAATTTGCAGCGCAAGCCCGGGTTAGTAGGGAACGAGGACTTTGCGGCGTTGCAAACTTTGGTCGAGGGTCTCGCTCAACTCGCCAGTTTTGAGCTGAGAACGAAAACCAGATCTCTGACTCCGATTCAGCTCAACGAACTGCTGGATCGCTTTCTCATCATATCCGAGCGGAGTTGGGAGGAGATCGAAGGGCGCATCACGGTCGACATGCCGAAATCGATTCCGCCGGTGCTGGGCGACGCCAACGAACTACTGCAAGTCTTACTGAACCTATCACAAAACAGTCTGCGTGCCGTCACCGACTGCCCCAGACGCGAGCTATCGATCTCCCTCTCCGCAAAACCGTCCTCGGTTTGCCTGCGCATCTGCGACTCCGGCCCTGGCATCGAGCATCCCGAACTCTTATTCCATGCCTTTCAGACAGGCGCTCATTCTACCGGCCTCGGCCTTTACGTGTCCCGCGCTCGTGCGCAATTTCGGAGGAGAACTGCGTTATCAGCCCAGTCAGGCAGGCGCTTGCTTTATCCTGGAACTTTTGAGAGCACTTCCTGCAGAGCAAGAAAGCAACAGAGCTGGGAACGTAGTGACCGGGATCTTATAAAACTCCCATGTCCATCCGCCTGCTCCTGATCGACGATCACGCGCTTTTTCGAGAAGGTGTAGGACGTCTTCTCGCCAGTGAGGCCGATTTCGAACTAGTCGCCACCTGTTCAAATCTGGACTGCGGCCTGAACGCGCTAAAAACTCAATCGCCCGACATCATCCTCCTCGACTTCGACCTCGGAGGAGGAAATACAATCGACTTCGTTCGCCTGAGCCGCTCGTTGCGCCCCGAAACCAAAATCCTGATTGTCACGGCTGGTGTCGATGATC